>JAAXUD010000637.1 GCA_013336205.1 Lentimicrobium sp.
CTTGTGAAGGCCAGCCTCAGGAGTTTTCTCATTGCTGCAACATTACTTTTGTGTTGGTAACAACATTCCCATTCTCAACTTTCAGGATGTATAATCCTGTATTAAAACCATTCAACTCAAGCCTGGCTGAACTTCCACTTTCCAGATTCCATGAACGAAGCAATTTACCACTGAGATCATACAATCCGGCAGTGGCTTGTGTTGAGTTTCCGGGAAGGCTTACCTGGATATATTCTGAAGCCGGATTTGGGAAAACCCTTACTTCTGCCTCAATCGGATCATTTATGCCCAGGGCTGATAACAAACTTGTGTTGAAGGTACTTATACCAGTTGAAGAGCCGGTAAAACCATCAAATACCAGTTTGTAAACCCCTCCCTCCTGGGCTTTAACAAAATACATCAACGAGTCTTCAATTACATATTGAAATGAGCCCATATCGAAGTATTTCCAGTCGTAACCGATAATATCATCCCCGGTTTCAAAATCAAGTTCGCTCCAGTCTGTGAATGCGGGATCAGTTTGAGCAAGCCTGGCAACCTGTACTTCAGGATTTGCCAGTACACCCACAACCCCGTATGGTTGATTCTGAACCAGACCCATATATTTGGTAAACAAAACATCCCACTCGGCAGCTAAAGGTTCGCGATCAACGATTCCATTGGTAAATGAATAAGCCATCATAACCCTGTCATTGTATGGATTTACATCGAGGGTAACAGTCTGATCCTGTTGACCATCGAGTAAGGAGAACCGGATCTCATATTTGTTCAGGGTTGAGTATTTGCGGATAATATTCAGTTTCCTGAAAATACCATCGGGTGTTTTAATAAGAAAAAGAGAATCACCAATCACATCATGCGAGGTCATGCTGTAAACACCCCATCCATAATCCGGGTGTCCTTTCTGATTGCGGTCAAAGGCGCCATTCTGCCAATCAGAAGGATCATTATACATTTTCGGCCAGCTGGCCATACCGGTGGTATCGAAACTATCCCAGCCATCGGCAGCCGCATTCGGATAGGTGTAAAGTTCAACACCGGCGCCATCATTGGTAACAATACCGGCGCTGAATGCATCGGTATAGAATGCGATATCCCAGATACTCCGTGGTGAAGTTTTAACAACTCCGTTTGTCAGAGAATAAAATACTTCATTGGCATAGAATTGGCCCATTTCAACTGAGCCAGGGGTTTGAGCCTGAAGTCTGCTGAAATTAAAGACCACGAGTAAAGCAATTAATGAAAATGCTGTAGTAATTTTAGTTTTCATAATTAATGATTTTAAGACGGATTTAATCGTCGCAGTAGTCAAAGCATGCTGCATAGGTAATATGCATCTGCCAGCGACTTCCTGAATAAAAAATGTTGATTAGAAATGAATTAACCAGAAACAGGTTAAACGCGGAAAAATAATCAGGCTACGGGAGGAGCCCTTAAACCATGAAAAAGCGGAATACCCGACTTAGGGGCGAGACTATTAACCACGCCGGAAACCGATTCAATAACCATCCAGGTTGATTCCGGAAGTAACTGTTCGGTATTTTCACAGGAGGCGGTAAAGAGCACCAGGTAAACAGGTAAGTCGAAGGAAGCCTGAACAGTTTCCTCTCTTTTGGATAATATGCCCTGAGGCATCAACGATCTGCCAAAAATATGATGCTGGTGGAAGTTAATAATGGAACCCAGGTAAATCCAGAACACAAAGAAAGCCGTTGCCAGTATGGCAATCCGGTAGAACTTTTCAATGTTGGTTTTCTGGGTCATCAGGTCAACTGAAACTGAGTTATTTGAAACTTTCAGTCCTCAATTCGTATGGCAAAGATAACATATATCCTTCTTGCGGTTTAAAAAAATTATCTAAACTGAGATATATCATCTTTTTAATGAACAAGTGTTCATAAATCCAAGTACAGGCTTCGGATAAATCAAAAATAGAAAATATAAATGATTGATATTAAATTATTTATACAATAAAAACCCAGTAAAAATAATTTAACAAATTAAAACTTAATCGTGCCGTACTCAGCAAAGCCGCAGACCATCACCGATTAAGCCCTCAAATTGTGGATTTGATACCATCATTTCTTCCAGAAGATTGCGTACTGACGACTGCAATGCTTCATTATCTTTTCCTTCTTTCAAAAATTCATAAAATTCGAGCATTAGCAACCATTCTGAAGGACATTCATTCTGAAGCCGATGAAAGAAAGCATTGAAATCAGCTATTTTAACTTTTCCAACACGGGCATCACGCAATTGCTGATACAAAGCATGTTTTTGCAGGTCTGATTCAGTATAAACAATCTTATGCGTACGTTCAAAAGGTGGTTCAAATGAAAATTCAAATTTATCGGGGTCTGCCGGCCCCTGAAAAGCTGAAACCACCGATTCACCAATTGCCATGTCATAACGACCCCACTCAGGCCTGAACAGAATTTCACCTTTATAAGTAACCTTGCACCCGGTGAAACTAAACAATATGTTTCGTCCGTTGTACTGTATCACATAATCGAAGATACCGCTTACAACCACTCCACTCTGAAAAACAAGTTCCTGATGAACTCCGGGGTGAAACCCGGCAGAATCCAACTATGTCAGCAGCAGAGTTG
>JAAXUD010000638.1 GCA_013336205.1 Lentimicrobium sp.
ATAAAGTCAAATTCTAAATGAAAAATGGTAAAAATTATATACTTAATTAAACTAGTTCTGGTATGTTGAGTTTTTGATCATGAAAAATTCAAATTTTTCGATTCTCAAACAAGTATAATGATACAATTATAGACAGAATTATAATTAAAAATCGATACTATGGCGAGGAATCATTTAATTAGTAATTTAAGCTCATTGTTGTTTTGTTTGAAGCATTTCAAAACCATTTTTCTATATTTCAAGGTATACGCAATGAATGCTTTTAGACTTTTTCGGTTAATCAGGTGTATCCACACTTTAACATAACTATGCCCGATTATTTTTTTCTGTAATCACAGATTGAAGCGTGCCTGCAAATCCTTATCTTTGCTATGTTTATTGGAAATGATCAGATAACTCACACAATCAAATACTTATGCATAATAACCATTTCGATGCCGTTATTTTCGACCTTGATGGAGTCATAACCAAAACCGCTTTGGTACATAGTTCTGCCTGGAAAAAAATGTTTGACGATTTTCTGAAAGAAAGAGAATCCAAACTTGGCGAACCTTTTATTGAGTTTACCCATTCAGGTGACTACCTTCCTTATGTTGATGGTAAGCCAAGATACAAAGGGGTTGAAGACTTTCTTAAATCCAGAGGCATCGTTTTACCATTCGGTGATCCGTCTGATAAACATGAAATGGAAACGGTCTGTGGTCTCGGTAATCGCAAGGATTATGCATTTAATGAGATACTTAAGCTTGATGGCGTGGGTGTTTATGAGAGCACTGTATCGCTTATTCATGAGTTGAAATCACAGAATATCCGGGTAGGTGTAGCTTCTTCAAGCAAAAATTGCGGACCGGTGCTGGAAACAGCGGGCTTGCTGCAATTGTTTGAAACCCGCGTGGATGGAGTGGTTTCCGCTGAGATGAAACTAAAAGGGAAGCCCGAACCTGACATTTTTACTACGGCCGCCGATAACCTTGGCGTGAGCTACGACAGATCGGTTATTGTTGAAGATGCTGTTTCAGGTGTTCAGGCTGGTCAAAAAGGAGCATTTGGACTGGTGATCGGGGTTGCACGGGAGGAGAATTCCCGTGAACTGCTGTTGAACGGTGCGGATATCGTTGTTGAAGACCTTGAAGAAATCGGGATAGACCGCATCAACGAATGGTTTGAAAAGGGACTTGTCGAGGATCAATGGTCGATAACCTATCATGCTTACGAACCCAAAAAGGAGCGCACCCGTGAAGCTTTGCTTGCTGTGGGTAACGGATATTTTGGCACCCGCGGTGCCATGGAAGAAACCGACTCAAATCAGGTAAATAGCCCCGGTACCTATATTGCAGGATTATATAACCGCCTGTCCTCTAAAGTAGGAGACCGGCTGGTTGAAAATGAAGACTTTGTGAATGCACCAAACTGGCTGCCCATCAATTTCAGAATTGATGACGGAGAATGGTTCGACTTCAATAAAGCAGAATTTGTTGATTTTAACAAGCACCTTGATTTCAGAACAGGGGTTTTTAGCCGTCGGATTGTTGTTAAGGACAGCCATGGAAGATTGACAGAGGTTGTATCAAACCGCCTTGCAAGTATGGCAGATCCGCATCTGGCTTCACTTAGTTATAGTGTTAAACCACTTAATTATACCGGCGAAATTACCATGAAAAGTGGTATAAACGGTGATATTATCAATGATGGTGTTGAACGCTACAAACAGTTGAACCAGCAGCATCTCAGGCACAAACAGCAAGGTGCCCGTGATAACATGATCTGGGTTTCAGTAGATACAACCCAATCTGAGGTCAACATTGTGGAAGCTGCAAACCATCGCGTGTTTCTTGATGGTAAAGCGCTTGACATCAAAGGCACAGCCAGCCTGAATCAGGCAAAAGCCTACCTGCAATTTAAAACGAAAGTGACGGAAGGTGTTGAATTAAAACTCGAAAAATTCGTTTCAATTTATACCTCCAAACACGACGATGTTGCCGATCCATTAGCCAGCGCATTGAAATCTGCAGCAGAGAACCAGCCATTTGAAAAAGTACTCAAGGAGAGTGCCCTGGCCTGGAAAAAGCTCTGGGAAACCATTGACGTTCAGGTAGAAGGAAACAGAACTGATCAGAAACTTTTACGTTTGCACTTATATCACCTGATGGTATCAGCTTCCCATCACAATGCTACCATCGATGCCAGTTTCACTGCGCGGGGCTTGCATGGAGAAGCATACCGTGGTCATATCTTCTGGGACGAACTTTTTATCCTGCCCTTATACAATCTTCATTTACCGGAAGCTGCAAAGGCAACACTGATGTACCGGTATAACCGCTTGCCAAAAGCAAGGGAATATGCCAAAGAATATGGTTTCAGCGGCGCCATGTTTCCCTGGCAGAGTGGCAGTGATGGGAGGGAAGAAACCCAGGTTGTTCACCTCAATCCGTTAAATGGCGAATGGGGCGATGATTATAGTTCCCTGCAACGACATGTTTCACTGGCCATTGCTTATGATGTCTGGGAATACTATCATACCACCGGCGATCTGGAGTTTTTGAAAAAGTTTGGCGCTGAGATGTTTCTAGATATCTGTCGTTTCTGGGCGGGTAAATCGGAGTTAAATC
>JAAXUD010000141.1 GCA_013336205.1 Lentimicrobium sp.
TGTTGTTGTGCTACCTGCCGGAACACGCCTGAAAAAAAACGGATCAAAGCTGATGGCCGGCGAAACGGTTATCGCATATAAATAAAAATAAAGCGTCCCGGTATTGTGAAATCTAATAACCACGATAATATGAAAAGACTGATACTTTTGGTAACAATGCTGCTTGCAACAGGGCTGATCTATGCCCAAAAGGTTGTGGAGGGAACTGTATCCGATGCCAAAACAGGGGAAACCCTGATTGGTGTTACGATACAGATTAAGGGGACCGTTATTGGCACAACCACCGACATCTATGGCAAGTACAAGCTGTCATCGGATCAGTTGACAGCCACCTCCATCCTGCTGTTTTCTTACATCGGATACACGCCGGTGGAACAGGTGGCAGGCAGCCTCACGGTGATTGATGTTAAACTCACTCCCGAACAAACCATGCTGGACGAAGTGGTTGTAATCGGTTATGGAACCGCTAAAAAACGAAATGTTTTAGGCGCCGTTACTACGGTAAACAGTAAAGATCTTGTTCAGTTGCCTGTTGCAGATGCCGCCCAGGCATTACAGGGCCGCGCAGCCGGAGTGTTGGTAACGCAAAATACCGGCGCGCCCGGTGAAGGGGTTTCGGTCCGCATCCGTGGAACCGGTTCCATTAACTCCAGCAATGATCCGCTTTACATTGTTGATGGTATTGCCACCACCGATGCGCTGAATATTATATCGCCCGGAGATATAGAGAGCATGACTGTTCTTAAAGATGCTTCTGCAGCGGCTATCTACGGATCCCGTGCCAACAACGGAATTGTGCTGATTACAACAAAAAAAGGCAAAAAAGGTGAAAACAAGATTACCTACCGCGGACAGACAGGTATTCAGAGAGCTACACGGTTAACCCCAATGGTAAATACGGCCGATTATATTACAATCTACAACGAAGCAGCTACCAACGACAATGCATTTCTACCGTCCACGTTGCACCGTCCGCTTATTTCATCAGAAGATGCTGCCGGATTCGCCGATGTAAACCATGTAGATGAGTTGCTCCAGATGGCGCCCATTAATTCGCACGAGTTTTCCCTTTCAGGAGGTTCGGAATCGACCAATTACATGATGTCAGCTTCATTCTTCGACCAGAAGGGTATAATAAAAGGTTCGGGATACACCCGTGGAACAGTCAGGCTGGATGCAAATACGGAGGCCAACAAATGGCTTACCGTTGGCGTAAGCATGCTGGTCGGGCTTTCGAGCAACGATATCATCGGAAGTTCAGGTGATGGCGCCGGAGGAAATGGCGGAAGCGTAATCCGCTATGCATTTTTCCGCAATCCTGCCATTCCGGTTCGTTTTGAAGATGGCCGCTTTGTTGACCGTCCGGCAGAGTACTTTACCGATCCTGTTACAGGTGAATGGAGACAGAAGTTTGATTCGTTCCTGGGAGATGGATACAATCCGATTGGTATGAGCGAATTAAACGACAACACCCGAAAAGACGACAGCTATCTCGGCAAGGCTTACTTTGTAGCTAAAATCACGGAGAAGCTAAAATTTACTACCAATATCGGGATGGATTACCGCAATTCGAACAGCCGGAAGTTTAACCCCACCTGGGGAACCCTGGACCGCATCAATGCTAAAAACGGACTGGACATCAACAACATACGCACGTACAACTGGATGATAAACAACCTGTTGAATTACGAAACGAATTTTGGAGAATCGCATACTTTTTCAGCCATGCTTGGATTTGAAGCCATTAAAAACGGAGGAAAATCCATGTACGCCAGCGATTCTGACTTCCCCATAGAACAAGAGGAACTCATTTATATCGGCAACGGACTTGGCAACAAAATGACCAGTTCTGGTGAATGGGCTTCAACGCTCGCGTCATTTTTTGGAAGGGTCAATTATGACTACAAAGGGAAATACTACGCCTCAGCCACACTGCGCAGGGATGGTACTTCGAGGTTTATCGAAGACAACAAATGGGGAACTTTTTATTCTCTCTCTGCAGGCTGGGTGTTGAAACAGGAGGCTTTCCTTCAGGATGTTTCATGGCTTGAAAATCTCAGACTTCGTGCCGGATATGGCGCCATCGGAAATCAGGAGATCAGCCTGTATGCCTACAGCGACAGAATTTCACCCTACTACGATTATCCGTTTGGTAATGTGCCCAACAGTGGGTATGCACAAAGTGCGCTCGGTAATAAAAACCTGAAATGGGAAACCAGTTACCAGTACAATGGAGGTGTTGACGCAGAACTCTGGAAGGGTGCATTGGCACTCTCAATTGATTACTTCTATAAAGTAACGGATGATATGCTGGTTACAGCCTCAAATCCTCCTTCGGTAGGCTATGCTGAAGATCCATGGATCAACAACGGATCGGTATTGAACTCCGGTCTTGAAATGGAGGCATTGTATCGCAAGAATCTTAAAGAATGGGGTTTCACTATCGGTGGAAACATAGCCTTCCTGCATAATGAGGTTCTTGACCTCATCGCTCCATTCGCAAGGGGAAGGGTCGAAACCGGAGTTGATATCACCAAAACCGAAATCGGACAACCCATTGGTTCATTCTACATGCTTGAAATGGACGGAATTTTCCAGAATGAAACCGAAATATTACTTTCAGCTTTCCAGGGTAGCAACATACACCCCGGTGATGTTAAATTTAAAGATCAGAATGGAGATGGTTATATCGACAACAATGACAGGGTGCATCTTGGAAGTGCCATCCCGAAACTTACTGCCGGCATTAACATGACCGCTAATTATAAGAACTTTGATATGAGCATCTTCTTCCAGGGAACTTATGGGAATAAAATATATATCCAGATCAACCAGGATATCGAAGGTTTTTATCGCGGATTCCCCGTAACACAGCGCTACTTTGATGAACGGTGGACCGGGGAAGGAACTTCCGATACCCAACCACGACCATCGTGGACCACCAAATCGAACAATGCCAGACCTTCTTCCCGTTTTCTTGAAGACGGATCTTACCTGCGTCTGAAAAACCTGCAGATTGGATACTCCATTCCTGAGAAAGTGCTCAAAATCGCAAAGATTGCTAAGACAAGGGTATTTATATCGGGCACCAACCTGTGGACTTTGACCAAATTTTCAGGACTTGACCCTGAAATGACAGTCAGTGATAACTCGAAAAATGAAGGTGACCTTGCAAAAGGGATTGATTGGGGAACCTATCCTTCTGCAATGACCATCATGTTTGGAATTGACATCACATTTTAATCGCACCGGGCTATGAAAAAAAATATAATCAACACTTTGGCAAAATTCAGGTATCAGTACAGGATTATCCATACTAATGGTTTCAAAAGCATAAAGCATTTTATAGCAATGCTGTTTATGATTGTTTCATTGGCATTCCTGAACGCCTGCACCGATTTTCTCACAGAGGACCTGAAAGGAAGTTTCTCATCGGAAACGTTTTACAAAAACGATAAACAGGCCTTACAGGCGGTAAACGGGGTATATCATGCCATCGCTTTCACGCGTTTCGACAACGCATTGTGGGTGATTGGCGACATTGCTTCCGACGATGCGGTAAAAGGGGGTAATCCCGGCGATCAGGCAGAAATTACCTACATCGATGAGTTTACTGCCGATGCCAATAATGGCATTCTCAGCAATTACTGGATTTATACCTATGAGGCCATTGCCCGTGCCAACAATGTGATCGCCAACGTGCCGGAAGTTCCTATGGATGAAGCACTTAAAAACCGCATCATCGGGGAGGCAAAATTTATAAGGGCATACAGCTATTTCAACCTGGTGAATACTTTTGGCAGGGTTCCCTTGAAACTCTTTCCACAATTATCACAGGAAGCAATCCATGTTCCCTTGAGCGAGGTTTCTGATATCTATTTTCAAATAGAGAAAGACCTGACAGAAGCAGTGGGCGGATTGCCTGTTACATATAATTCTTCCGATATCGGTCGTGTAACCCGGGGGGCGGCCCTTGCAATGCTCGGTAAAGTAAGCCTGTATCAGGGTAAGTGGACTGAAGCCATTGGCTATTTTCATCAGGTTGAGGCCCTGGGGTTATACAGGTTGTTGCCTCAATACGCCGATAATTTCAAACTGGCAAACGAAAACAGTGCTGAATCCATCTTTGAGATCCAGCATCTGACAAACCAGAACCCATTCACCGGAAGTGCATTGAACCAATGGTTCGCACCTCCACAGGAAGGCGGATACTATTTCAACGCGCCTACGCAAAGCCTGGTTAGTGCTTTTGAACAAAGTGCAACCGGCGAAGCAGACCCCCGACTCGATGCTTCTATTGGCCGTGATGGTCAACCCTGGTTGAATGGAGAATTGTTCAGCGCTTCGTGGTCGCCTACCGGTTACCTCACCAAAAAACACCAGCAGCCACTTTCTGAAATATCCTCGTCGCTTAAAGGCGATGGCGACCTGAATTACATTTATATGCGCTACGCCGATATCCTGCTGATGAAAGCCGAAGCATTCAGCGAAACCAACAATGCCGATTCGGCAAGAGCGAATCTCAACAAAGTAAGACAACGCGCAAGGTTAAGTTACAATGGTACCCCGCCTGCTGACTTGCTTCCGGATGTAACAACATCAGACAATAACCAGCTTAAAACTGCCATTCGCAATGAACGAAGGGTAGAACTGGCCCAGGAATTTCACCGCTATTTCGACCTGATGCGTTGGGGAAAAACAGTTGCTGAAACCGCTCTTGGACCAGATTTTAACTACGAAACAAAACGGTATTTACCAATTCCACAAGCTGAAATTGATGCCAATCAGGCAATTAATCCATGATAATTCCAATCAACCAATCCTAATTAATCACCATTTAAAAACAAAAACAAATGAAAAAACTAATGAAATTACAAACTTTGTTGCTTATGCTCGTTGTAAGTTCAGCATTGATCCTTGCTTCCTGCAAAGATGATGATGATGAAATCGTTCAGGGCGACAAAACCGAACTCAATGCCCTGATTGCCGAGGCAGAAGCTATGTCTGCTGCTGCAACCAGTGCCGATTATCCTCAGTCAGCCATTGATGCTTATAATTCAACGCTGACAACCGTGAAAGCCGCCGCTGCAACCCCATTGACACAGGCAGAAATCGATAACCTGGAAATCCAGTTAACCGTAGCCATGAATACTCTTGACTCACAGGCATATGGCTTTATTGATGAAACGCTGTATCTCAACGCCGGATGGCATTTCGACGAAGGAACAGGCACAACAGCTACAGCCTACTCAACTGTTAAGCATGTAGGAACCTTCTTTAAAGGCAATTCTGTAATACTTGGAGCAGATGCCATGATGCCGAGCTGGACCGACGGAGTAAAAGGTGGTAAAGCCATTCTCTTAAATAAAGGCGCTCACCTTGAAGTTCCTTATACCACAGCATTCCTGCCGGCTAACATAACCATTTCAGTATGGGTAAAACCGAGTGAGATTTATGAGCACAACTATATCGTTTCACAAAATTACTGGACAGGTTACAAACTTCAGACCCAGGGCGGTGGAAAACCGTTCTTTACTTTCAAAAAAGTGGATGGTGGTATAGTTGATGCCGATAATGAACTGGACGCTTCTGTAAAAGTTAACCAGTGGACACACCTGGTAGTTTCAGTAAATGGTACAACCAAAGAACTGAAATTTTACGTAGATGGACTGCTTACCAAAACCTGGACAGAATCGGACAAAGGCATAGGCCCGCTTACCCAAACCCTTACCAGTCCTGATCCTCAGCCGTTTATCATTGGTGGTGTAGCTACCGATGCCGAACTGGCCGCTAACTTCATGGAATGGACCAATGCCGACAACCTCGGATACTTCAAAGGCGCTATTGATGAATTGAAAATTTACAACATAGCGCTGGCTGATGGCCAGGTTGCAAAACTTTACAATGACGAAAAGCCTTAACTGGTTGGTTGGTTAATAGTGTGTGTTTAGGGGTAAGGCTCAATAGTTCCGGCATTTTTATGATGGGAGATTGAGCCTCCCCCTTTTTTAAACTGATTCTTGCTTTTATTCTTACCTGTACATCAATACTCACGCAAAGACGCGAAGACGCGATTTTTTTGCTAATTGTAAGCATTTCAAATCTGAACGTTTCCTAATCCTGGCAAAGGTTGAAATGCAATGCTATTTCAGGATGATAAAGTCTGTTTCTGCAAAAAGGCTCTTTGCATTCCTTTGGACTTTATCTGCAAACATAAAGCCAGCATGATTTTAATGTAAAACGGGTTTTAAAAGTCAACACCCAGTTATTTATGTTAAGATATTGAATAACAATATATTATAGAGTGTAGACGTTGAGTTTTTACTACTAAAAAACTAATTCTTTGCGTCTTTGTGTCTTTGCGTGATTCTTATACCAGCGAACAATTGAAAAGTATGATCCGAAACTTTCTCATTTTCCTGCTCTTCCTTACAGACATGTCAGTTTCATCCCAGCCTCTGACCGGTGATGCACCTGAAATCTGGTGGAATGAAACAGTATTTTACCAGATTTATATGCCCTCTTTTCAGGACAGCGATGGCAACGGAATCAGCGATTTTGCGGGAATGACAAGCAGGCTGGATTATCTGCAATCTCTGGGGATCAAAGGGATCTGGCTTACACCATTTCTGAAATCACCCAAGGTGGACAATGGTTACGATGTCGCTGATTATTATGAGATAGATCCTGTTTATGGCAAGGTCGGAGACTTCCGCTTATTTCTGGAGGAGGCTCACCGGCGGGGCATAAAGGTTATAATGGATATGGTGGTCAATCATACTTCCACTGATTGTAAGTGGTTTCAGGAATCCAGGAAGTCTGAGGATAATCCTTACCGTGACTATTACATCTGGCGCGAAAAGCCCAACAACTGGGAATCCTTTTTCGGCGGCAGTGCCTGGGAATTGGATACCCTGACAAAACAATATTACTACCATAAGTTTGATGTCCGGATGGCCGACCTCAACTGGGGAAACCCGG
>JAAXUD010000142.1 GCA_013336205.1 Lentimicrobium sp.
GTCACATCGATTATTCACTGCTCTATATGAAGGACATGTATCATCGTGCCCTGAAAGCAGGAAACGGTAAAAAAGTAATCATCACTGAAACCGGCTGGCCAAACCTTGGAACCTCTTTTGAAGATTCAGAACCTTCTTTTAGAAATGCCATACAGTATTTTATCAACGCCCTGAACTGGAGTAAGGAAGATGGTATAGAAATGTTCTGGTTTTCATCATTCGACGAAACCTGGAAATTGGGCGGAGAAGGCGATGTGGGAGCTTTTTGGGGACTCTGGGATAAAGAGGGGAAATTAAAATACGCGAAGGAAGAGTATAAAGTAGTGAGTAGTGAGAGATGAAAAGTGAGAAAAATAGAACAACCTGACAGGTTTTCTTCTAACCTGTTAGGTTTAAAATAGAAAAACGCGAGTTGAAAAAGAAGAACAACCTGACAGGCTTTCTTTTGGTGACTGAGCTTTGGTTGGTGAGCTATTCGTCGAACCATTGTCGAAGGCCAACTTGTTAGGTTTAACGCTATAACCTGAAATATAGAAAAATGAATGTATTTAATACATTGGGACTTGCCGCTGGAAAAGCAATCTGCTATTCAGGATACAGGCATGGTCAAAGTCCTGAAACCGGAATATACCCTACTTATGAGCAAATTAAGGAAGATCTGCTGATACTTCAAAAGGAGTGGACTTACCTTCGTTTGTATGATTGCAGTTTACATGCTGAAATAGTCTTAAAAGTAATAGAAAAAGAGAAACTGAATTTTAAGGTGATGCTTGGAGCCTATATTGGTGCTGAGTTAAACAATTTTGGGTGTCCCTGGGGCACAATATTCTCCGAAGAAGAACTTAAGAGAAATTCGAAGGATAACCTGGCCGAGATCAAAAAACTGATCAGGCTTGCCAACCGTTATCCTGATATAATTTTTTCGCTTTCAGCCGGAAATGAAGCAACTGTTGACTGGACTGATCACTATGTGTCAGTAGAAAAAGTAATCAGCTATGTTCGGATGATAAAAAAAGGAGCCAGGCAGCCGGTAACCTTCTGCGAAAATTATGTCCCCTGGTACGACAAACTCAAATCTTTGGTTGATGAAGTTGATTTTATTTCTATTCACTCCTATCCGGTTTGGGAATATAAGCACATTCGCGAAGCACTTGAATACACCAGGCAAAATTATTACAGTATTGCGGAAAGATATCCGGGAAAGCCTGTTGTAATTACAGAAGCCGGATGGGCTACCAATTCAAATGGCCGGGGCATAAATCCGGAAAATGTAAGTGAGGAATTTCAATCCATCTATTACAATGATCTGGTAAAATGGAGCTCAAAAGACCGTATTCTCACTTTTATATTCGAAGCTTTTGATGAACCATGGAAAGGATCCCCGGAAGCCCTGGAGCCCGAAAAACACTGGGGGTTATTTACCGTTGACAGGAAGCCGAAAAAAGTAATGCAGCGTTTGTTTGATAAATGAAATTAATATCACCCTTTCTACTTGCGGTCTGCATATTCAGGTATTGACAAATTAGCAACCAGAAGTCGGAAGGCAGAAGTCGGAGGTCGGAAGTCGGAGGTCGGATATCAGAAGTAAGAAGTAAGAAGTAAGAAGAAATCAGGAACAAGCAACCAGTAACCAGGAGCCAGAATGGCGAATGACGAATTTAGAATGACGAATGACGAATGACGAATTTAGAATGAAGATTGTATTTTTACTTTGAACTTTTTACTTTGAACTTTCTAATAACCAGTAACAAGCAACCAGCAACCAGAATGACGAATGACTAATTTAGAATGTAGAATCGAATGTATTTTACTTTGAGCCCGCCTCCACTCCGTTACGTCGGGTAAACTTTGAACTTTAGAATTTGAGCTTTCTCTTGAATGAAGAATATAGAATGACGATTGTATTTTTACTTTTTACTTTAGACTTTTTACTTTGGACTTTTTAATACCCAGCAACCAGCAATTAATTAATTATAACAACAATCATTAAAAACCAACTCTATGGAACATCACAAAACAGCTTCGAAAGACGTTGTACCTATGTTACAAAAATTTGCTTTTGGGGCAGGAAATCTTACAAATCAGTTATTGCCGGCTGCATTGGGCGTATTCATGTTTTTCCTGGTAGTGGGATTTGGCATGAGCCCTTATAAGGCTGGTATTTTAGCCGCAATTCCAAGGTTTTTGGATGCAATTCTCGACCCTATTATGGGTTATATTTCCGACAATACCCGTTCAAGGTGGGGGCGTCGCAGACCTTATATTTTTGGTGGAGCCATTGTAGTTGGTATTTCATTTATGTTGATGTGGCAGTTAAAAGTCCCGGTGCCGGGAAACAATTATGAGACATTTAATTTCATTTACTTTCTGTTGATGTCAATAGTATTCTATCTGGGCTACACTGTTTTTGCAGCGCCTCTGATTGGATTGGGATACGAAATGACCCCTGATTATAACGAACGTACCCGCCTTATGGCAATATCTCAGATTATGGGACAAATCGCCTGGATGATAGCCCCATGGTTCTGGTTTTTGATTTCACGTCCTGAATTATTTCCGGATGCACCGACAGGGGTGAGGAATCTTTCAATTTGGGTAGGAGCTATTTGCCTGATAATGGGTGTTTTACCTGCCTTTTTTTGTAAGGAAATTGATCAGGCTCACCTGTCCGGCCAATCAAAATTGTCATTCAAGAGCCTTGTTTCTAATGTAAAAGATTTTTTCAGGGATATCAAACAAACCGTTAACAACAAACCCTTTCTTCGGCTTTGTGGCGCTACTTTTTTGGTATTCAACGGATATCAGATAGTTGCAGCCTATGCTTTCTACATCGTAATCTTCTATTTATTTGATGGCAATCAGGCTGCTGCAGGTCAATGGCCGGCATGGTTTGGTACTGTAAGTGCTTTGATGACTGCTTTTCTGGTTATTCCGATTATCACCTACATGTCTACCAAAATCGGGAAGAAGAATGCCTTTATAGTAGCTACATTAATCTCCATTGTAGGTTATGTTCTCAAATGGTGGGGATTCTCTCCCGGAAATCCCTGGTTTATGTTCCTTCCATTACCGCTGATGACGTTTGGAATTGGTGGTTTATTTACGCTTATGATGTCAATGACTGCAGACGTATGCGATTATGATGAGCTCAGGAACGGAATGCCACGAAAAGAAGCATTATTCGGAGCTGTTTACTGGTGGATGGTTAAGCTCGGAATGTCGGTTGCATTATTCTTAGGCGGGGTTATTCTGAGCGCAGTGGGCTTTGATGGGGATATTCAGGTACAAACACATCATACCATTACGATGCTTCGTATTGCAGATATTACCGTTCCTTCCGTGGCTGGAATACTAGCTATTTGGGTAATGTGGAAATACGATATTACCGAAAAAAGAGCACGGGAAATCCGCGACACATTGGTTGCGCGCAGGGGAGAGCTTAATTAAAAGGAACAATCTCCTGTAAATTTTTATTAAGTTAATAGGTCAGGTTAAGGTTAAAACCGCACATCCTTAACTTTAATGAAATTTCATGAAGGTTTCTTGTTTAGAATTAATTTATTAATAATCAGAGGCTAATAACTTAAAATATTACACATATGTCACTAAGAGAAGGAAAAATTATGGCCCTGGCAGGTGGAGTAGATTTTACCAATAAGTCAGGAGAAGAAGTACATGATTTGTTCAGAAAAGCATTGAATACAGGGATGCACGGTCTTTGCTACAGCGCATACGAAGAAGGGCAGAAGCCCGGAGATGTGCTTACTGAAAATCAGATCAGAAGAAGAATGAAGATCATACAGCCCTACACAAAGTGGGTACGGTCTTTTTCATGTATCGAAGGCAATGAACTGATTCCGAAAATTGCAAAGGAATTTGGTCTTAAGACCCTGGTTGGTGCCTGGTTAGGTAAGGAACCCGAAAAAAATGAGCAGGAAATATCGGCCCTCATAGAATTGGCAAAAGAGGGTTTTGTGGATATCGCTGCCGTTGGTAATGAGGTTCTGTATCGTGAAGAATTATCCGAAAATGAACTTTTAGACTATATTAACAGAGTAAAGGCAGCTATTCCGGGTATACCGGTTGGCTATGTTGATGCGTATTATGAATTCAGTGCCCGGCCAAAAATTACGGAAGCATGTGATGTGATCCTGGCAAATTGCTATCCCTTCTGGGAGTTCTGTCACATAGATTATTCACTGATGTATATGAAACAAATGTTCTACCAGGCGCGTCAGGCAGCAGGAGGCCATAAACCTGTAATTATTACCGAAACCGGATGGCCAAGTCATGGAGAAGATCACAAGGGAGCAATGCCTTCGATGGAAAATGCACTGAAGTATTTTCTCAATACTCAATTATGGTCGAAAGAAGAAAATATTGACATCTTTTACTTTACTTCATTCGACGAAACGTGGAAAGTTGGTGCTGAAGGTGATGTAGGTGCTTACTGGGGAATCTGGGATATTAATGAAAATCTCAAATTCTGAAATGAGTGGCTATGAACCCTTATCAAATTACTATTTATTATAAGTGACTGATTCAAATTGCTAAAAAGTGTCTATTAACCTTTAAATAATGACAATATGAAAAAAGTTTTATTAACGATTGCTCTTTTCATGTTTATAACAACCCTTATTTTTGCTCAGGCAAATAAAGTATCGGTAGTTTCTGACAATGATGGAGTTAAGCTATTGGTCAATGGCAAGAGTCTTATGATTAATGGCATGAATTGGGATTATTTTCCAATTGGCACCAATTACACGTATAGCTTGTGGCAGCAATCCGACGATTTTATTAAAACTGCACTTGATGAAGAAATGTCTATGTTGAAAAACATGGGCGTAAACGCCATTCGTGTCTATACCGGTATTCAACCAAAGTGGATCACCTATATCTACGAGAAATATGGCATTTATACCATGCTAAACCATTCTTTCGGAAGATATGGCTTGACTTTAAATGGCAATTGGGTTGCAAATACTGATTATGCCAATCCGCTTGTGCACGATCTGCTTCTGAAAGAAGTGACTGAAATTGTTCAGGAATACAAAAATACTCCGGGTTTACTTCTCTACCTTTTAGGCAATGAAAACAATTACGGACTTTTCTGGAAAGGAGCCGAAACGGAAGATATTCCCTTTGATAAAAGAGAATCAACCATTGAAGCCAAAGCAATGTATAAACTTTTCAACAAGGCGGTTGTGTCGATGAAAACAATCGATGTTTCTCATCCGATCGCAATATGCAACGGCGATTTGCTTTTTCTTGAAATTATTGCTGAAGAATGCAGGGATATTGATATTCTGGGTGTGAATATGTACCGGGGAGTTTCGTTTGGCGACGCTTTTCAGAAGACAAAACAAGTATTGAATAAACCAATTTTATTTACCGAGTTTGGTTCTGATGCTTTTAATACCGTCAGCAATAAGGAAGATCAGCAATCACAGGCATACTATTTACAATACAATTGGATGGAAATATACCAGAATGCAGCAGGTGCAGGTAAAGCAGGTAATTCTATCGGTGGTTTCACTTTTATGTTCAGCGATGGTTGGTGGAAACACGGACAGACTGAAGGTCTTGACGTACATGATGCGCATGCTTCCTGGGCAAACGGAGGTTATCTCAACGATTACGTGGCAGGAGAGAACAATATGAATGAGGAATGGTACGGTATATGCGCCAAAGGTCAAACAGACGAAAAGGGCCATTATCAGTTATTTCCCCGTGCTGCCTATTATGTTTTACAACAAGCGCATAAATTAAATCCTTATTCCGCCAATATAACGGCCGACTCGATAAGCAGGTATTTTTCAGATATCCAGGTGCAAAACGAAGTGTTGAAAGCCCGTGGTGACAAAGCTGCCCTGGGTGTTGAACTCACAGGAAAGGTGCGCATCAGTGGCTTAAGGGCTGAATTAACTACGTTCAATACCGGTGGAAATATGATTTCCACTCCTGACCAGAAAGATCCGAATGCTTTAACACCTACTTATCCCAGCTATCTTGGGTTTGACCATATGCAGTCCTATTTTATTGGGGTTGAAGCCAAACCTGCTGAAAATTTAACGGCAAATGTATCATTCAACATTCTTGGTAACGTTGCCGAAAATCCGATTGATGAAATTTTTTATGAGACCCGCGGCCGCATTGTGGAGGTAAGTACAAACCAGGGGACAGTGGCTTTAAGAGGATTAAACCGGGTGCAGGTGTATAAAGCCGATTTTACCTGGAATGATAAATGGTTTGATCTTAAAGCCTTTTATCGCACGGGTCATTATCACTGGGGTGACGAAGGGGATTTTTTCGGGTTATATCCGGAAGCAAATTATGGACCGAACATCGATATATATGATGGTGGAGCACCCTTTGGTTTTGAGTTTGCAGGCAAAAAATCATTAGATGGCTTAAAAGTAGCTTTTGGTCCTGAACTCTGGTGGGGGGCTAACCCGGCAGTATTATTGAAATATACCCGGGCCGTAAGCATTTTTACGATAACCGGAATGTTTCATGAAGATGTAGACCAAAATACTTCAGCGCAAAGTTCCTTTGCTATTCCCACACCACAAACGCGCAGAGCATCGCTTGATGTAAAAACAAACCTCGGAAAACTGGGTGTGGATATAGGTGGTCTTTGGTCCGGTCAGCCACGCAATGGTGAAACTTTTCAGATCGTTGATGACAGTCTGGGGAGTTACATAGTATATCAGGATAAAATAACCTCAAAAGACAACTGGGGCGGAAAAGTTAAACTGACCTATGCAGCCGGCCCCGTTAAATGGTATTCCCAGGCCGCAGTCATGGGATTGGTTGCCAATGGCGGCGCCGACTACACAAAAACCTACACCGGATGGCGTTTGAAAGACAGTGGAAGCGGTAACCAGTATAACGTATTAACCGGATTTGTTTATACGATTGGTGATTTTCAGATTGCTCCGAATTTCCTGTGGCAAAAACCTATTGTAGGACCGGTA
>JAAXUD010000639.1 GCA_013336205.1 Lentimicrobium sp.
TGCAATTCATGTACCGGTTTATCCTACGATAAGTCAGGCTGATTACCAGCATATTTTTTGTCATGCTGAAGTTAAACTGGTGTTTGTTGCAGGTGAAGAACTGGTTCGCCGGATAAGTGAAGTAGTGTCCAATTGTCCTTCAGTTCAGGAGGTGTTCACTTTCAAATACCGGGATGGATATCGTAACATATACGATGTGGCAGAATTGGGGCAATCAAATCCTGAACCTGAACTGGTTGATTCTATCAGAAACAACATAGCAACAGATGACCTGGCAACCATTATTTATACCTCCGGAACTACAGGAAACCCCAAAGGTGTAATGCTATCCCATAATAATATTATATCCAATTTTACAGCCGTTTCATACATCCCCACTTTTGGTGAGGAAGGAAAAGCCCTGAGTTTTCTTCCGTTGTGCCATATTTATGAAAGGATGTTAAATTATCTGTACCAGTATCTTGGTATATCAATCTATTATGCTGAAAGTCTGGCTACTATCACTGAAAATATTAAGGAGATTAAGCCAGATATGATGTGTTGCGTTCCCCGTTTACTTGAAAAAATCTACGATAAAATTCAGGCAAGCGGACGGAAGCAAAAAGGTATTAAACGTGTAATCTTTTTTTGGGCCGTTAACCTGGCCCTTCATTTCGATGTACAGGGGAAAAATAATCCCTGGTATAAACTGAAACATAAAATTGCTGACAAATTAATATACTCCAAATGGAGAGATGCACTTGGTGGTAATTTCAAGATTATTGTTTCCGGGGGTGCATCCATACAACCCAGATTAGTGAGGACCTTTCGTGCTGCCGGACTTCCTATTTATGAAGGTTACGGATTAACAGAAACATCTCCTGTAGTTGCTGTTACCAGCACTGATCCTAACGGAATAAAAGTTGGCACTGTTGGCCCTCCATTGAGGGGCGTTGAGATCCGGATTGCTGAAGACGGTGAAATTCTGGCAAGAGGTCCGGGCGTGTTTCTTGGCTATTACAAGGATCCGGAGCTCACCTCAATTGCCAAAGATAAGGATGGGTGGTTTCACACAGGTGATATCGGGCTGTTCGAAAAGGAAGGCCAGCTCAGGATAACCGGCAGGAAAAAAGAGATATTCAAAACTTCCTTAGGGAAGTACATTGCTCCGGAACTTCTCGAGAACAAAATAAAAGAATCGTCATTTATTGACAATATAATGGTTGTTGGGGAGAACCAAAAATTTGCTGCTGCTTTGGTTGTGCCGGATTTTACCCATCTCAGATCCTGGTGTAAAATTAAGGAAATTGAATATACCAAAGATGATGAGATGATTGCAGATCAACGTATAAGATTGCGCTTGATGAAAGTGATTGAACAGTTTAATAAACAATTTGGTTCCACAGAGCAAATAAAAAAGGTTGAATTTATGTCATCGGAATGGACAACAGCCTCTGGGGAATTGACCCCAACCCTAAAGTTGCGACGCTCAGTCATTGCCTCAAAATACAGTCAGCAAATCGATAAATTATTCATCTAAGCTTAATTATATCTTATGGATGACGTTACCCGTCTTTTTGACCTCTTGCCACGATACGAGAAAGAGTTTTTATTCAAAGAAGATGCAGTTGCAGGAAAAGAAAACGGAGAATGGGTAAAATATTCCATTTCCGGATATCGTGAAACTGCCGATGCAATAAGCTATGCCCTGTTAAGTCACGGTATTGTAAAAGGCGACAAGGTTGCCACCATTATGCCGAGCAGGCCTGAATGGAATTTTCTTGACATGGGAATTATGCAGACAGGGGCTGTTCATGTGCCTGTTTATCCGACAATCAGCGAGTCAGATTACAAATATATTCTAAGTCATGCAGGGGTGAAATTTATATTTATCTCTGGCAAGGATATTTACAGAAAACTAGAGCATATATTGCCGGAAATCAATGGTTTATTGGGCGTTTATGCAATAAAAGAAACAGAAGGAACCCGCACATTTCAGGAATTTGTCAATTATGGCAGAAGCAAAATTGATATTAACCTGCTAGAAAAGGCAAAATCTGCAATACATACAAATGATCTGGCAACAATTATTTATACATCCGGCACAACGGGCAATCCCAAAGGGGTAATGCTGAATCATGCCAGCATTATCAGTAATTTTAAAGCGGTTGCACACATACCTCCATTTGGAGAGGAAGGCAAGGCATTGAGCTATCTTCCACTTTGCCACGTTTATGAGCGAATGCTGAATTATTTGTACCATTACCTCGGTATCTCAATTTATTATGCTGAGAATATGGCTACTATCGGCGATAATATGCGTGAGATCAAGCCTGATATTCTTTCAACTGTTCCCCGTTTGCTCGAGAAAATTTATGACAGGATAATGGGGACAGGCCGCAAACTAACCGGTGTTAAAAAGATGATTTTTTTCTGGGCGGTGAATCTGGGATTGCGTTATGAAATGAACGAAGCCAATGGCTGGTATTATCAACAAAAGTTGAAACTGGCAAACAAACTCGTGTTTTCGAAGTGGCGGGCAGCAGTGGGAGGAAACATGAAGGTGATTGTTTCAGGAGGAGCTGCACTTCAACCGCGTCTTTCCAGGGTTTTCTGGGCTGCCGGAAT
>JAAXUD010000143.1 GCA_013336205.1 Lentimicrobium sp.
GCCGGCGCTACCGGGCAAGGTAAATCGGTAGGACTTAATGCAATCATTACCTCTATTCTTTACAGGAAACATCCATCACAGGTAAAATTTGTGATGATTGATCCTAAAAAAGTCGAACTGACGCTGTTTTCTAAAATAGAACGCCATTTTCTGGCTAAACTTCCTGATTCAGAGGAAGCCATTATTACCGATACGCGTAAGGTTGTCCGTACACTCAATTCGCTGAATATTGAAATGGATAACCGCTACGACCTGCTTAAAGATGCCCAGGTCAGAAACATTAAAGAGTACAACGAAAGGTTTGTGGCCAGAAAACTGAATCCGCTGCATGGACATCATTTCCTACCCTACCTGATCGTTGTAATCGATGAGTTTGCCGATCTCATTATGACTGCCGGCAAAGAGATCGAAGCGCCCCTTACCCGTTTAGCCCAGCTTGCCAGGGCAATTGGTATTCACCTCATTATTGCCACTCAACGACCTTCAGTTAATATTATTACCGGAACGATCAAAGCCAATTTTCCTGCCCGAATAGCATTCCGGGTAATTTCTAAAATTGACTCACGCACCATTCTTGATACCGGAGGCGCTGATCAGCTGGTCGGTCGCGGTGATATGCTACTTTCAACCGGCAGCGACCTTATCAGGCTTCAATGTGCCTTTGTTGACACCCATGAGGTAGAAAGAGTAACTGAGTTTATTGGCTCACAGCGCGCTTATCCCGATGCTTATCACCTGCCTGAATTTGCAGATGAACACGATGAAAAAGAGGTCGATTTTGATCCGGGACAGCGTGATGAATTATTTGAAGATGCCGCCAGAATTATAGTTGCAACCCAGCAGGGAAGCACTTCGCTGCTACAACGAAAATTAAAACTGGGATACAACAGAGCCGGGCGTATTATTGATCAGCTCGAAGCAGCAGGAATTGTTGGTGCCTTCGAAGGAAGTAAGGCCCGTGAGGTAAAAGTTGCCAACGAGATGGCTTTGGAACAGTTTTTGAAAGACCTTAACCTCGACAACAGAAACAATAATTAATTAACATAGACAAACAAACCATGAAAAGAATAATAGTTTCACTGATTGCTCTTTTATTTGTAACTACTGCATTCTCCCAGGCTGACAAGAAAGCGCGTGCAATTCTTGATGAGGTATCAGCGAAAACCAAGACCTATAAAACCATCAGAATTGAATTTACCTATAAAATGGAAAACACAGCTCAGAAAATTAACGAAAGTTACAAAGGTGTGCTGATTTCAAAAGGGGATAAATACAAACTTTCATTCTCAGGTCAGGATGTGATCAGTGATGGCAAAACTGTATGGACATTTGTTAAAGACGCAAATGAAGTTCAGATTAACGATGTCAGCAAAGACGGCGATAGCTTCACTCCTACCAATCTGCTGAACACTTACAATGAGAATTATAAAGCAAAACTGGTGAAAGAGACTGCCAAAGAAAAGATTCTTGAATTAACACCTATCCAGAAAAAGAACTTTAACAAAGTAAAAGTTACGATTGAATCCGCCAGAAAAATCGTCAGCAGTTTGTCTATTTTTGATAAAAATGGCAGTGTTTATACCTATCAGGTAAATAAATTTGAAACAGATCAGGCTTTCAATGACAATACTTTTATTTTTAAAGCTTCAGAACATCCTGGCGTCGAAACAGTTGACATGCGGTAGCTTTTAACTTTTCCTGCTTCTTCAAACAAATCCATTGGTTATAAGGTTTATTAGAAAAACCGACCAATGGATTTTCTGTATAAAATATCTCTGCTTCTTCATTCCTGGAACCGATGGGCGATTCTGATATTCGGAATTGCTGTAATTGTTTTTGCCATAAAAGGCCTGAACTCAGGTTCCAAATACAATAACACCAGCCGGAAAAGTATGTTCTACTTCATACTTAGCCTTCATCTTCAGCTACTTGTAGGTTTACTCCTATATTTTGTTCTAAGCCCTGTAACATCCGCTGCATTGAATGATTTTGGAGCGGCTATGAAAGATGGAACACTCAGATACTGGGCTGTTGAACATGCTTTTGTTAACATTCTTGCAATTGCTGTCGCACAAACAGGTAGCATAATCGTCAGGAAAAGAACAAATGACCGGGATAAACACAGACTGGCACTGATCTGGACAATCATTGCGATGGTTCTTATAATCGCTATGATTCCAATGGGAATGATGGGCGTTGAAAGACCCTGGTTCAGGTTCTGAGTATATTTCTGGTAAATTCATAGCAGAACAAGAGTTTGGGTGATTTTTGCAAACATCCATCAATAAGTGCCTGCTTCATCATTGCAATGCAAGCAATGATGATATCTTAATTGTCCCCGGCAACAAATGAATTTGTACCTGCCCTGACGTCAAAAGAGCTGATTTTGTTTCCTGATTTGACTTCAAGTATAAAAGGCTCATTACTTTCAATTGTAATGTGAGCCGGTGAAGTTATATTCTTTCTCTTCTCCACTATTGCTGTTATAATTACATTCCCTGATCTGAGATTACGAATTCCATGCTTGTCAATTCGTTGTAAGTTCCAGGTTATTTTGCCGGCAGGTGCATCGGGTCTGAAACCCAGGATATTTTCAATTAGCAATTGAATTGGTCCACAGCCTGACCAGCCAACAAAACCCGGCCGTGACCAAACTCCTCTCATTGCTGATTCCGGTGCATAATTTTCCCAGATAGTTCCGGTCTTCAGATAAACTGAATTAATTACTTCCAGGTATGTGTAAACAGATTCAGTAGCAAATTCAGTTGCACCGGTAATCTCAGGATGCTTGTCTATTCCTTTGATTACCATAACATTTGTGGGTGCCCAAACGCTGCCAAGCCAGTATTCTCCATCGGCTTTGTACTTTTCATGATCTGCCGCCAATGAAGGGAATGGGGTTGGCCGCCAAAAGGTGCGTGGATCTTTAAGGTTCGTGATTAGTTTTGAGGCCTGATTCTCAGTAGCTATCCCTGCCAGCATTGGCCAGAAACAGGCAATCGTTTTACATTTTACCTGAGTTCCTGAATCATCAATGTCGTAATAAAGGCCATCCTGCTCATTCCACATAAACTCATTGATCAGCGTCGCAATTTCTTGTGCTTTGGCAGTGCAGTCAGCAGATTCAGCATTCATTCCCAACACTTTATAAATATTTGCCAGGCTCTCATACATCATAACCATCTGCGCCGACATGTCGGTCCAGCCTGAACCAGAACGTGGTGTATTGTCCATCCCAGAACCAAGTCCGGTTTGCCAGTATAAACGGTGCACAGTTCCGCTTTTCTTCCTGAATTGCTCAAGCCATTCAGCATACTTTTCCAGTGGAAGAATTATTGATTTAAACCGTTCCTTGTCACCTGATATCAGGTAATACTGCCATTCAACCCAACTGAATAAAGGAGGATTAACTGTATGTTCCCGCCCTCCAAAGACAAAATCACTACCATCAGTTTCACTGATTTCCCGGCAGATGTATCCATTTTCATACTGCATGCGATAGAAATTATCGAGTGATCCGATGGTTGGAAATACATCAAAACCATACCTCGAAAACATAAGCATGAAAAAAGTATCCCATTGAAATATCTGAGGTGCAAACGCTTCATCAATATAATCGGATACGAAAGGTGAGCCTTTTAAAGGATTTCGAAAATGATCAAAAGCGATCTGCCAGGTATTATAATACAGGTCAATCATCCAGGGATCATCAGTAAGTATTGGTTCCGGCAATAATGAACGTGATTCAGCAAAATCAGGCAACTGCTGACCTGAATATTCCTTCTTTGTGAAATATGATCCCCTTTTCCCTGAATCTTCGTATTGTGCATTCACGGTTATAAAGAACATTATCAGGAAAATAAATATTGACAATTTTCTCATAGAAACGAAATTTAAGCAGGTGATTACTGATTTTTATATTTATAACACATCCATAGAGTAAGCTAAGGTAACTATTGAATGATAATATTAGTCCTATGTATTGAAATATCCCACTAAGGTGCTGATTTATTAAATTAAAAAAGACCGGCTAATATGAAGTATCTGATCTACTTATAATTTTTCTACAGCGAATTCACAAATTGACAACCACCAAATAATCAACAGCTTGCTCTCAGAAAAAATCAGACAATTCAAAAGCCGGTCTTCAATAAACCAGAATTATTAACTCATCTGCCACTTTACTCAAAAACCAAATCAACAGATGATAATTAGTGTACTTTTAACACTAACAACATTACAAAGATATTTCTTTATTTAAAAGGTTGATAATTTTTAAACATTTTTTTGAAAAAAATATTTTATAAATCACATCTATTTGATATTAAATTACATATGCCTGCCAATTGATATTTAGCAGATTACTTATTTTAAAAAACGGCTTGCTCCTGATTTATAAAAATAAACAAATTCCTATTGGCTGACTTATCATATTTTATACACTAACCCATCCATCTTTAGCAATTATTCCTTATATTTGTCGCAGTTTTGAGTTTTCCTGCAAGCCCGATATTCACACATAGTTCCACAGATACAACAATATTGAATGAAAGAAAGTGAAAACAACACACTGAATTATCATGTGTCTGTTGACTGTGCAATTTTCGGATTTGACTTCAGTAAACTTAATGTTATACTGATGGAACGAAATTTTGCATACAACGGTGTTGAATACAATGATCTGAAATTACCTGGAGACCTTGTACGAAAAGATGAAGATCTGGACACAGCCGCTTCAAGAGTTTTAAAAGAATTAACTGGCCTGGAAAATATTTACCTGAAGCAATTTGCTGCAATAGGAACACCCAACCGGCTTAAAAGATTTGAGCGGGACATGGAATGGCTCCGGCGTATCGGGCATCCGGAAGAAGTTGTAGTAACGGTTGCCTATTACTCCCTTATTAACATTGAACGGGATAGAATAGATAAATCCGGACTACCGGCAGATGCCCGCTGGCACCCGGTTGCAGACATTAAGGAACTGTCTTTTGATCATATGGATATACTTACCGATGCACTCATAACCTTAAGAAATGAGCTTCGTTCCAACCCTATCGGTTTTGAGTTATTGCCGCCCAAATTTACGCTGAGTCAGCTTCAGAAACTCTATGAAGTTATCCTGGGTACCGAGCTGGATAAAAGAAACTTCAGAAAAAAGGTCTCCAATATGCCCTATGTTGTTCCCATCAACGAAAAGGAAAGCGGAGTTTCACACAAACCTGCGCGCTACTATATTTTTAGTAAGAAAGTTTACGAGAAAACCCGTAAAAATTCCTTTGATTTTTCCGTCTGAAGTATCTTTGCCAGCTTTTAGAATTCCTTTTGTTAGTTATGCAAAATATTGAACCATTTTACGCCTGGAGCCTGCTTTATAACGCCTCAGAGGACAGCAAATCACCTTTCTACGGAAGAGTTTACAGCGAGACCCAATGCATAAACTCAGTATACAATTACTATATTCATCCGCAATGGGATGAAATGGGTTCAGCCACCCTTTATGTTAAGCTGTTGTTTGCTGATTATAATCTGGGCTTTTGTGTGATCGAGTTGCTTGGCGAATGGAATGACTTGCTTTACAATGATATAATGTTTCTGAAGCGTAACATAGCTGAAACATTGATGGATGCAGGAATTAACAAGTTTATTCTGATAGGGGAAAATGTGCTGAATTTTCATGCAGACGATGATTCTTATTATCAGGAATGGTTTGACGAACTGGAGGATGGATGGATTGCATGCATTAATTTCAGGGATCATGTGCTTGGGGAAATCCAGAGAGGCCGGCTTGATTATTACCTGGCCATCGGCGGAAAACTGGATGATATTGACTGGCGAACCCTGAATCCTCAACAATTATTTACCCTGGTTGACAGCTTAATTATGAAAAGATTAAATGCCTGAAAGGATGAGTAAAACCAATGAAATAATAAGGGTTTATGGCAGGGTACAAGGTGTTGGCTTTCGCTATTCGGCTCAGATTATTGCATCCGGTATGGGTCTTTCAGGATACGCCACCAATGAATCAGATGGGTCGGTATATATTGAAGCCGAAGGAAGCAGGGAACAACTTGATCTTTTTATTGAATGGTGCCGCAAAGGCCCTGCCAGGGCTATAGTGCAGGATGTCAGACATTTTCCCGGCAAATTGATGAATTATACTTCATTCAGAATCAGATAAGCTGATTTCGTTCTCGATGATTTTTTTTACCAGTGTTCTGTCAATTGGTAAAGTAAAACAAATAAAATCCAGGTTTTCATACTTTAACCATCGGAATGTCTGTGCACCATCTTCCAGCTCAAAATCAAAAAGTTTTTCAGTTGCAGCAAAAACAGGCTCACTGTAGAGGCTGGCCTGGTAGTAGATGTTTATAATCTGCTGTACCTCATTAAGATAAGTAGATGGCTGAAAAAAGTCAGTTGTGTAAAGATGGGTAATATTGCAGATCCCCTGACCAAATTCTTCCATCCACTCCCGTTTCAGGCAGTCAATGGTGCCTTCTCCGGCAATTAAACCTCCTTTCGGGAACCTGGTCATTTGCATGCCCAACCGGAATTCATCGGTAACTAACAACAGTCATTTGCAGAAAATCAGTCCATATACCCTGATATTAACCGTACTGATTTTCATAGCTTTATACTGCAGTTGCCCTGAGCATTTCCCGTTTGCCCGGAGGTCCGGGTAAGCGCTCTGTAGTAAAGCCCGATTGCTGAAGCGCCCTGCGAACAGCCCCCTTTGCAGCATAGGTTACCAAAATCCCACCCAATGCCATACTTTTCCTGATTTTACTGAAGATTTCCGGCTGCCATAGTTCAGGTTGGGCTTCTGCCGAGAATGCATCAAAATAAACCAGATGATAAAAGGATGAATTCAAATTAATAGCCTGAAGCCTGTGGGTAAACTTTGTCAGTTGAAATCCGGGATTCAGACGAACAGTGCCTTCTTCAAGCATATGCATTTCATGGAATTCTTCAGC
>JAAXUD010000640.1 GCA_013336205.1 Lentimicrobium sp.
TGGCCAGTCTGCGGTAGCCTGTGTAGAACAAATAAAAACGGGAAGAATCCCAAATTCCTTCTTGAGTTTTTCAATACTACGGCTATTCCGATACTTCGGAAACCCCCGGTGAAGCACAGCGCAACCAGGGAATTATAAATCACCAGGTAGCCCGCAAAATCCCTCAGAGGTGGCCTGAGAAATGTTCCTGTGAATAGAATACTAACAGGCTCCCTTAATTGTAACTGATCAATCCGTTTTATTAATTTTGAACATGGGTGTAATCAAAATCTCTTTAATACCTGAGTTGGCGCTTTGAGTGAAGCGAAAAATCACTTTACACAGGTATAATCCGGGTAATAATTAATTGTGCATTTTTTTAGAAATTAGTTGCATTGCTGCCCATTCTGATTATATTTGTTTAACCCAATCTTTTTATTAGTTTAGGTGACTTCTCCTGGAAGATTATTTCATTGATATAACTATCTTTAGCCTGTTTCTCATCATGAAAATAAAAGGATCCAAGTTCCTTAGGGGAAGAAATGTACTTACTATTTCTGTCGTGTTGTTTGTAATTACCATCGCTGTTGGTGCATATGTGTATTATAACAATGAAATTGTTTCGGCACGCAAGGATAAAAGCAATGAGCTCAGGTCGATAGCTGCTTTAAAACAATCCCAGATTTCAGCATGGTATGCTGATCAGCTAATGGATGCCACTGTCTTATCACAAAACAGCAGATTGTTGGCGGCTATTTCTGCTGCCGTTACAAGCGGAAGTGAGGAGGAGAAGGAAGCCGTAAACAATTACCTGGATGAACTTAAACTGGAGCATGGATATAATGAAGTTATACTCACAAATAATGAAGGGGCACTTCTTTTTACCACTGAAAATACAGTTTATGCGCCTGATGAGCAATTGGTAGAATATATCAGGCAGTCTGTTGTTCAAAAAAAAGTGATATCGACGGACTTGTATAAATGTCATTTTCACAATAATGTGCATATTGATTTCCTGGCGCCCCTGGACAGCCCTGAATTCACAGAGCCGGTGGTTATGATTTTGCGGATGAATCCTGATGATTTTATTTATCCTTTATTATCATACTGGCCAGGTCCGGGCCGTACCTCCGAAACGGTGCTTCTCCGAAAAGAAGGCGATAGTATTCTAATGTTAAATGAATTAAGGTTTCATAAAAACTCAGCCCTCAGCCTGAGAATTTCACTTAACAGTAATGATATACCTGCGGTAAAAGCTGCATCAGGGTACGAAGGAGCATTTGATGGCAAGGACTACAGGGGTGCTGATGTTTTCGCATACTTGAATGCGGTACATGGCACGCCCTGGTTTATGGTAACCAAGGTGGATAAAGCGGAATTGTTTCAGGATTCTGTCAGGGAAGCCCGGCTGCTGATTCTGTTTCTCGTATTAATTATTTTATTTACCGCGGCTATATTATCATTTATATACACTTTTCGGCAACGTAACATTTTCAGGCGATTACTGCAGGTAAAAGAAGAGTTCAGGACAACCATTTATAGTATTGGTGATGCAGTTATAATTACTGATAAATCAGGTAACTTATCCAACCTTAATCCAGTTGCCGAAGCGCTAACCGGTTGGACTGAAAAAGATGCAGTTGGTAAAAGTATTGAAGAGGTATTCCGGATTATTAATGAAGGAACCCGGCAGAAGGTAGAAAGCCCTATTGATAAAGTTTTAAAGGAAGGGTCTATCGTGGGACTTGCAAACCATACCTTGCTTATAGCCCGGGATGGCAAAGAGATACCTATTGCCGATAGTGGTGCCCCAATCAGGGACGATGAAGGTTTAATAACCGGAGTTGTGCTGGTGTTCAGGGATCAAACGGAAGAACATGCGCATCAGGCTGCATTGCAGGAAAGCGAGCTCAAATATCGCCTGATGTTCGAAAGCAGTCCCCAGCCAATGTGGTTTTATGATATTGATTCCCTGGCTTTTCTCGAAGTGAATCAGGCAGCCATCAGCCATTATGGTTACAGCCAGGCTGAATTTCTTTCAATGACATTACGCGATATCCGCCCGCAGGAAGATATACCGGCGCTGATTCAGGATGTTGCTGATACTTCAGAGGCCTATAATACCGCAGGGGTATGGCGTCATAAGAAAAAGAACGGCGAATTGATCTTTGTGGAGATTATTTCACATGAAGTGATTTTTAACAACAAGGCAGCCCGGCATGTCCTGGTAAATGATATTACAGACCGCAAAAAATCGCAGGAGGCGCTGGTTAGTGCCGAGAAATACTTCAGAACTCTCATCGAAAAAGCGCCGGATGGCATCGTTCTTTTAAATGCGAATGGCAAAATTACTTATGCCAGTCCATCGGCTATAAGAATTTTCAGTGATGGCGATTCTATGGAGATCCCTGATCCAAATGATTCAACACACCCGGATGATCTTCCTAAAGTGCTGTCAGCAATACAGCAGGTCGTCGAAGATCCAACGTTGACCCTGACATTGGAATATCGCTTTAAGACAAATCTCGGCAGATATCGCTGGGTTGAAAGTACTTTCAGTAATCAGTTATCAGAGCCGGGCATTGAGTCTGTTATTATTAATTTCAGGGATATTACTGATCGGAAAC
>JAAXUD010000641.1 GCA_013336205.1 Lentimicrobium sp.
CCCATATCCATGGAAGCTGTTAATTTTCCACCACTTACTGTTGTTAATACAACTTTGCCTTTACCTTCTTTGATGGCTGCAACAACTGCTGCTGCATCAAGATTGCCGCTAACCACATGGTAGGTCAGGATTTTTGCCAGCTGGGCTTTGTTTTCAGGTTTCAGCAAACCCTCCACTGTACCGGCGGGAAGATTATTAAAAGCTGCATTGGTAGGTGCGAAAATCGTGAATGGACCTGCACCTTGCAAAGTTGTTACTAAATCAGCTGCTTTCAATGCAGCTACGAGCGTTGTATGGTCGGCCGATCCGACAGCGATATCAACAACATTTTTTTTCTGGCCGAAAGCACTTACTGAAGTCGCAAGAGCGATCATTATTACAAATAAATTTTTCATGGTTTATAGTTTTTGATTGTTTAACGTTTTAGAATATTAGTTAAACATAAATTGCAAACAATTGTTCAGTGGCGGATAATTGTATTTATGTTAAAATTCCATAATTTTGATTTGATCGAACAAATCAGATAGATAAATTATAAAAACCTGATGGATGATAAATGCCAGGGAAATAATGCCGGCAACCAGCTATTTTGTCCTGCCAATGGGGTTTTCACCTGGTACCATCATGAATTTTATGTTCGTGTTTGAATTAGCTTATCGCTTTTAGTGGAAATCATTTTTTATCTGCAAAACAGAAATCATACGCTAAATAACAGCAGATGCCATGCGGGTCTCGTCAGTTTGCCGTTTTTTGCAACCCGCAACCAACCTTTTTACACGGGTAACAGGCTGCAGTTGCGCCAACCCCTGCTAATCACTGTCTTAGACCATTGAACGCAAACCACAACCGCCTGTTGTGACTTCATTATTTATAAATTAATTTTATCTTTGTATGTCAACAATGTTAATAAAAAATTGACAACAACATAGCAATAAGAGCTAATTTAATCAAAAAGCATTTCATTTTAACGAATAAAAAACTAACGTTATGCGAAAACAAGTAAGAATAATTCTACCATTCATAATGATGGTATTATTCATTTCATGCAGTGACATGAGTAAAAAAGTTGAAGATCGACTTAATGAACTGAATAACAAAGCCGAAAGTCTGGATACATTATTGAATAAAGAGATTGATAAAGTTAAAGCGCTTGATTCAATAATTAATAGGGAAAGCGATAAAGTTAAAGTTCTTGATTCTCTGATCAATAAATCTTCTTCAAAAATAGACTCAATTGCTAGAGAAAAAATCAGATTTTTAAAGTAAATTATTAATTACCCATAATCCGGTAATTTTAAGAATCATGCCTGCATGTCTGCCTGAGTATTCAGGCAGACAGGTGTAGAAACAAAATAACAAAGACCTATTGAAATATGGGGATCATGTTTTTTAATAAACCGGCCAAAATGTTTTTCAATTTCAGAATAAAGAGGATTAAGAATCTGTAAAAGATTTTATTACCCGTGAGAAAATCACTGATATTTTTGTTATAGGATATACTCAATGCTACTTTCCTGCGTAGCTTTGAAAAATGAAATTGAGTCCGGATGTTTCGCTGAACTGCATTTCAAAAATGTTTAAAAGATAATTATGATTTGGTGACGAAAAATACAGCAGTAGAAAAGCAGGAGATATTTCCTTTCAACCTAACGAGTGGAGTGCCCTTGAATTTTTTAATTGTCAGCTCAATTTAGCATAGTGAGGATTATATATCACAAAGGTTTATGGAACAACTGGTAACTTCAGATTTTAAACTTGGAATAATAGCCGGCGGCCAGTTAGGCAAGATGCTGGTTCTTGCTGCAAGCAACTGGGATGTTAAAACATTTATATTGGATACGGATGACCATTGCCCGGCTTCAACCTGCTGTACCCGTTATGTGAAAGGAAATCAGCTCGATTATGATGCCGTGATTCGTTTTGGAGGCATGGTTGATATGATTACATTTGAAATTGAAAATGTCAACATTGAAGCCTTGCAGAAGTTAAAAGCTGAAGGGAAAAAAATATTTCCCGACCCTGATGCACTGGCAATTATCCAGGATAAAGGCTTGCAAAAGGAATTTTATCAAAAAAATCAAATCCCATCCCCGCAATTTTCCCTGTTTAAAAACAAAGCTGAAATAATTGCGGCTGCTGAAACCGGCGCAATATCATTTCCTTTTGTCCAGAAGTTAAGAAAGGGCGGTTATGATGGGAAAGGAGTTGCTATTATACGTTCGCAAAATGATTTGAAGAATTTACTTGAAGGTGCTTCTCTGGCAGAAAAACTGGTTGAGATTCAAACTGAAATTTCAGTCATCGTTGCACGAAATCATAAGGGAGAAATAAAGTGTTTTCCTGTGGTGGAGATGGAATTCAATGAAGCAAATCTTGTAGAGAAATTAATTTGTCCTGCTTCACTGGATGAAACAATAACGCGGCAAGCAAATGAAATTGCAACGCAGCTAATAGCTAAATTTGGCCTTTGCGGACTTTTAGCTGTAGAAATGTTTGTGGATAAAAACAATATGGTTTGGGTAAATGAAATTGCCCCACGACCTCATAACAGTGGTCATCATACGATTGAAAGCGTAGTTACTTCACAATACGAGCAATTGTTGAGG
>JAAXUD010000642.1 GCA_013336205.1 Lentimicrobium sp.
CTTTCTTCTACTTTTTGCAAGATCAAAAAGTAGCAAAAAATCTCGGCTTCTTAAAAATTGCTAAAAACAGGCGAGCGATTTTGGTAGGAAGAAACGAGGTTGAACCAATATTCCTCTGCCTTAATCCGTTGAACACTAATCTTCAGAACTACGCTTTACATTTTCGGTTGCGTTTCTTCTCTCTTTGACGCTGCCTGTTTTCTTAACGCAATTTTTAAAAGGCCGGTCCTTTTGTGCTTAATCCTGACTGATAAAGATTTTCCTTATTACGAGACCAGATATCCCTTACCGAAACTATTATTATTCCATAAATTAATGCCTGCAAAAAATCATTTGCCCTTTAAGATTAACGCCAGCGCATCAAAATAAAATGTAGCCGGTATAAGGCGATTCATTGTTTCACTTAAATCGCTCAATCCGGAATATTTAATCTGCTGCAGCACAGACAAAAAAAAAGCCACTATAGAGAGTGGCTTTTTCATTAAATACATTGAAAATCAGAACTTCAGGGCAACACCAAGGGTAAGCCATGCAATACCATAGCCAACTTCAGCCATAGCAGCAAAATTGTCGCTGAAATAGTAACGACCGCCGGCGTACCAGGCAAAGATAGCTCCGGTTGAAGAAGCACTATAATCATAGTTAGGATCAATATCACCATATGATTTATCAGTTACAATATTTACACCAAGCATAATACCGGTATAAGTGTCAAGTTTGTCAACCAATGGATAGTGGAAAGTTCCGCGGGCACCAACGATCATACTTGTGTATTTATACCCCCAGTCTGTTCCAAAATAGTTGTATTCCCATTTGGCAGCAGTATATCCAAGATAACCACCAACACCGATTGATCCGACATCAAGTACATCGTCTTTTACGCCCATTTCAAAAGACACCGAAAGCGGGGGAACGGTTGTTGAATAATATGAACCTGAATACAGTGTACTACCTAGACCAATACCAAAATTTAAAACTTTCTCACCTTTGGTGAGTAAGTTATCCTGAGCTGATAAGTTGATTGCCAGGAATGCTGCAAAAAGAGTAATTGCGATTTTTTTCATGTTGATTGTGTTTTGGTTTGAAATTGATTGAATGGTCAAATAAAATATGTCAAATAAGAAATATACTGAAGTTAAATGAGGTCATTTACCAGGTAGTCTTAAATATAGTTGATCTAGTCTTCGCAAATATAGGGCAATATTGGTAAAAACGAATAAGTATTCTTAGGTATTTTATTCAGAAAATATAAACACACTGTGTTACACTAAGCAATATGTCCTGAGAAAGTGAAATTTAACACCCTGATTCATTGCTTCGGGCCACATTCCTATACAAACAGTATTATTCTATTGAGGTTTACCTAACAAAACTACTTTGATTCAGATAAAACCCAGGTTAAGAAAATTAAGCGCGGGAATGTAATGCAATCATCATTTTAACAGTTACAAGAAAATTGGGATAATTTCGGAAGCAGTTCGCTCAATCATGGCAAAAGATAATTGACCAGACACGGCAATGCGCGCTGGCCATAACAAAAATGAAAAATAAAATGGTGGGCTTACCTTACCACTGAAACCTCAATGGCGCTAAGTCCTTTGGGACCCCGCTCAACTTTAAAATTAACCTTATTGTTCTCTTTGATCGGTTCGTTGAGCTCTTTAATGTGGATAAAGATGCTTTCCTGTGATTTCAAATCTTTAATAAAGCCAAATCCTTTTGAATCATTGAAGAAGGTAACAATACCGGTTCTGAATTCCTCAACTGCTTCATCGTCCTGTTTTCTGACGCCCAACTCAATATCCTCGACCTTAATTACAATTTTGGATGTAGGATCGGGAGGGGTGGAACTTATGCGGCCATATTCATCCACATAGGCAATCATGCTGTCGAGATCGCTGCCATCTTTGGTATTGGCGGCGCGTTCAGTTTTTTTGACAGCTTTGTCTTTTTTCTTTTTTAATTTTTTCTTCTCGTTTTCAAGCTTATTCCATGTTTGTTGTGATCTTGCCATAATTTACCTTTTCGGGATTTTCCTGCTTTAAGGAGGGTGAATAATTAAGTTCTGCAGGAATTCGCTGAAATGCAATTAGGTGTCCGACAAAACCCTGAGCGGCAAAGGTACAATAAATAGTTGGTGTTGAGACCGGAAGAGTTTCCGATCCACTTATTATTCTGATAATAATTCAATGGAATTGCTGATTGGCTTTCAGTATTGATTTTTGACAACTGTTACGGCTTAATCAACATTATTATAACCACTTATAAATTACCTGCTAAGGAAATCAAAACTATAGCACTTTAGAAAAAATCAGGTATTCGTATGCCTGAAGTATGATTGATTGTCCGGCTCCCATCTGCATGCCCGTGAGCGCGTTTTCCCATTCATTGGCTATGATTACGGAAGGTAAAGTGTAAGTAACCTGATTATTTCTGACGTTAACCAAAAACAACAATTCTTCACTACCGGATTTCCGGATAAATACGCTCACATCATTGTTGGGATAGCTGATGGTTGTTCCGCTTTTTGAGGCTTCAGAGCCCGAATAAAACGACATAATTTCCTGGTATTCAGCAAGCATTTCCGGATTGCCGGTCCAGT
>JAAXUD010000144.1 GCA_013336205.1 Lentimicrobium sp.
AAGTTTGACGATATCGATTTTGTCTGGCGCAATGGTTTTTATATAAGCTTTAATCTCTTCAAATATCCCCGGATCATTAACATGGATATTATTAAACGATTCGCTCAGCAGATCTCTCAATATGGCAGTAGTCCGGTCAATTTCGCTCAGGATTCTCTGCGGAGCTTTTGCACCGGCGAGTTTTGCTACACAAACATCCCATTTGGCGGTGAGGTTGCGCATATCGGCATCAAGGTCGGCTACTTTTTTATTTTCAGCAACAGTCCGGATAATAACACCGAAATTCTTTGGCTTGATACTGGTAATTAACCGTTTAAGCCTGTTGCGTTCTTCAACGCTTTTAATCTTCTGGGAAACCGATACTCTTGTTGAAAATGGAACCAGCACCAGGTAACGGCCGGCAAATGAAATTTCCGAAGAAACGCGGGGACCTTTTGTTGAAATAGGTTCCTTGGCGATCTGAATCAGCACCTGTTGATTGGAGGTAAGAACCGAAGTTATTTTACCGGTCTTTTCTATATCCTGTTCAGGCTCAAAATCACTGATTGTGGGTGATTCAGGCTTTCCGGCCAAATGATGCTTCAGAAGTTTATTCAGAGAATTAACCTGGGGACCCAGATCAAGATAATGCAAAAATGCATCCTTTTCATAACCAACATCAATAAAAGCAGCATTCAAACCTGGCATGATCTTTTTGACCCTACCAAGGTAGATGTCACCGACTGCAAAATTATTATTGCTCTTCTCTTTGTTTAATTCGACCAGATCTTTGTCTTCCAGCAGCGCAATATTCACTTCCGAGAGACCTGCATCGATAATCAGTTCCTTATTCAAAACCCTGATTTTTAAGATGTATTAAGTAATAGCGACACAAAAACGACAATCTACTGGTGTATTTTTCCAGCGGTGTCGTTATTGTAAAATCAAGGATTAATCCCACCATGTGTCTGAATACAGGAATAATTCCTGTTAAAAACACATGATGGTATTTCCTGTGGTCAAGAAAATTTATTTCTTTTTGTGCCTGTTCTTGCGCAAACGTTTTTTCCGTTTGTGCGTCGCCATTTTATGTCTTTTTCTTTTTTTTCCGCTTGGCATGATAAATGAATTTTAAAAAATGAACAACTGCTTATTTTACCTTGTTCTTAACATCGAAAACAAAGGTCTTCGCAGGCTTAAAAGCGGGAATAAAGTGGGCAGGGATAATAATGGTAGTATTCCTTGAAATATTACGACCTGTTTTTTCAGCCCTTTTCTTTGTAGTGAAGCTGCCAAAACCTCTGAGGTAAACATTTTCGCCGTTGGCCAGAGAGTTTTTTACTGCATCCATAAAAGCCTCAACAGTTTGCTGTACGGCAACCTTTTCAATATTGGTTTTACTAGCAATTTCAGCTACAATTTCTGCTTTTGTCATGTTGATAAGTTGTTTTAATGATTTGAGAATAAATTTTTTAAACGGGGTGCAAATATAAAGTTTTTTGCGACAATAAGAAAATAATCTGTTTTTTTTGCACCCAATTGCCTCTATTTAAGTGTTTTTCGGAAAATCAAGCTATGGACTTCAGTAATCGGATTAAAAACTGGTACAATATAAATAAACGTGACCTACCCTGGCGCAAAACAAAAGACCCTTATAAAGTATGGGTTTCCGAAATAATATTGCAACAAACCCGGGTGGATCAAGGGCTTGACTATTACCTGCGGTTTTTGGTGAGATTTCCGGATGTTGCTACGCTTGCAAAGGCTTCAGAAGAAGATGTACTGATGATATGGAAAGGCCTTGGATATTACAGCCGTGCACGAAACATGCATTTTACTGCCAGGGAGGTCGTTGCAAAACATAAAGGCCGCTTTCCTTCTGACTTTGTTTCACTACTTGATTTAAAGGGCATTGGCAATTATACCGCTGCAGCAATTTCATCAATTTGTGGCAATGAATCCAGGCCTGTTGTTGACGGCAATGTTATCAGGGTCTTTTCCAGGCTTTTTGGCTTCCACGAACCGGTCGGATCAACACAATCGAACAAACTGGTCTACGCAAAGGCCAATGAATTGATACCGGCAAAAGATCCCGGTGATTTTAACCAGGCTGTAATGGAATTTGGAGCGACCCAATGCAAACCAGTTAACCCGGCTTGTAATGAATGTATTTTCAGGTCATCGTGTTATGCATATAAGAATGACCTGGTCGACAAGTTACCTGTGAAAAAGAAGGAGATCGTCAGACGCACCAGATTTTTAAATTATCTGTACATCCCTTTTCCTGAAAAAGGTCTGATCCTTTATAAGCGAACCGGGAATGATATCTGGGAGAACCTTTGGGAACTTCCTTTATATGAGACATCGGAACCAATTACAATTGAAGAGATGACCCAATCAGCGATCTGGCAAGATCTTCTTACCAATTCAAATGCCAGGGTAGAGAGGACCATTGATTTTAAGCATGTGCTGACACACCAACTTATTAAGGCAAGGTTCTTTATTGTAAGTTATGAATCCCTGATATTAGCAGAGCCAGACCTTAAACGATGGATCATTGACAATCCTCTGAAATCAGGATTACCGGTTCCAAGACTCACCGAACGGTTTTTGCAGGAATGCGGTTGTATTGGATAATCCCCGGCACCATTTTTATTGAGAAGTGGAGTTCTTGTTTTTTATTATTATTGAACGTATATTTGTAAATACATAATTAAACAAAACGCAAAAATGGCTAGAGGAGTTAACAAGGTAATTCTGATCGGGAACCTGGGAAAGGATCCTGAAATTCAGAATTTTGACAAGGGAGTTAAGAAAGCTGCATTTTCACTGGCAACTACAGAAACGTATCGCAACAGGGAAGGTCAGGAAATTGAACAGACAGAGTGGCATAATATTATTCTTTGGCGTGGATTGGCCGAAGTTGCCGAAAAATATCTGAAGAAAGGTTCACAGGTATACATTGAAGGACGTATCCGCAGCCGTTCTTATGAAAAAGACGGACAAAAACGGTATATAACCGAAATAGAAGGTGATACATTAAATATGCTTGGAGGCAGGGCTTCTTCTGATTCAACATCTCCATCACATTCTCATGATCAGGCTGGTTCACCACCACCCCCACCGCCGGTTATTCCCACAGAAGCAGATGATCTGCCTTTCTGAAAAATACAAATAGAAAGACCGGAGTTGTAAATTTCAACTCCGGTCTTTGCTTTTTAACCTGGTGCCATCAGACTTCGAAAGAATAGAAATTTCGGAATCAACTATTAAAAATGAACACCCTTAATCGCGTCCGCTCAGATTTTTCGGGATGCGGCCGTTTTTTATCGACTCTGATCTTAATCTCCGTCCCACAATCCGCTCAACCATATTGCCGGTTTCCAGAATACGGTCAATGTCCAGATTGGTTTCAATACCCATCTCATCCATCATTACCACCATGTCTTCGGTTGAAACCAGCCCTGTGATGCCGGCATCCTTATAATAATAGGCACCGGTACCGGCAACCGGAACACCATCCACGAAATTGGCCGGTTGTCCGCCAATAGCGCCAAGCGTTGATTCATAATTGGTCATACCGGCCTGAAGAGCAGCCAGTACATTGGCCAGGCCCCAGCCCCGGGTGGTATGAAAATGAACTATATGTTTCTCTGGTTTTGGAACACTGTCAAGCAGCATAGAGAAGTATTTGTAAACCCTATCGGGGGATGCTGAGCCATCATGATCGGCATGTTCAACATCGCTGGCGCCGATATCGAGCCAGCGTTTGGTGAAATCGATGGCTTTTTCCATCTTCGTCGGCCCTTCGATCGGGCAACCCCAGATGGTACTAACAGTCCCATTTACCTTGATGCCTGCATCACGTGCCATTGGAATGTACTTCTCAGCCATTTTCCAGTAATCATCCAGCGAAAGCCCTGAATTCTTCCTGTGGTGCGATTCGCTGGTAGAAACCATCAACAGGATACGATCGGGCCCCCAACCTTCCTTGCGGGCCTCAATGGCCCGCTCAATGGCTTTTTCACGGATGGTAATCGCAGTCAGGCTTACACTGTTAATCAAATCTGCAACTACCTTGCTCTTACGAAGGCGTTTCATCAGTTCGTCAGCATCCTTAAACTGGGGCATTCCGGAAGGATTGCCGAAGTTGGTCACTTCAATATGTTTAAAACCAGCCAGGATAAGCTGTTCCGCCACCCAAAGCTTTGCATCTGTCGGTATAAACTTTTCTTCATGTTGAAATCCATCGCGAACGGTGATGTCGCCTATGGTTACTTTTTTCGGATAATTCATGTTGTTCAATGATGGGTTGATTTCAGACCTGGTTTGGTTTTGGTCCTGCAAAATGTTTTAAAAACAGCATAGTATTCCTCTTAAAACAGACATGGCCTGCTCTTGTTCAAATAGGGAAAAGGTAACTATGCGAAAATGCGTCATTTATATGCCGCAGAAATGCACAAATTAACTAATTTTACTAGCGCTTTTTCAGACTGCTTTTGAAAAATTACAATGCCGGGAAAATTCAGTTGTTTACTCTTTTTATTGTTGCTTGGCATTTCGCTAAAAGCGGAATACCGGACAAATTTTCATTCTATTTCGCGTCGTGAAGGATTGTCGAATGGAGCAGTTAATGCCATTGCCAGAGATGCCGAAGGTTACATGTGGTTCGGAACCTGGAATGGGCTGAACCGCTATGATGGAAGCAATATAGTTACTTTTATGCCCGGTGGCAGACCTTTTACACTTCACAATCATGTTGTAAGGGAACTCTATCCAACAGCAGGCGGATCAATCTGGATGCTGACCAACAAAGGCATCAGCCTGTATGATAATGTAACGAACCGTTTCAGTTCCTTTTTTACCGGCGAATCGGAACAGATCAATTATGAAAATGATATTTCCCTTTGTCATTCCAATAAATACGGAACATTGGCCGCCGTTTTCGGAAATGGGATTTTCAAATACGACAGCATCACAAGTCAGTTTTCTAAAATTAAATTTGATCAAAATTCTGCTCAGGTTTCACTTGGTGTAAAGCGTTTATATTCAATTGGAAGCGAGTTCTTTTGCATTACCGGCGACAACCACCTTTATGAGATCAAAGAAAACAACCTGATTGAAATTTTGCAAATACCGGTTAAAGCGGCAATTTCTTCTTCGCTGGGAGTTTTCATTCATGGGCATCCCTTTCTGTTGATTACTCAGCGTGGAGCCAGTGCCATTTTTATTGATATAAAAAAAGGAACAACCAGCCCGCTAAAAGTTACCGAGGATATTATTACTTCCTTTGCTCCTTCGGCAGAACCCGTCAGGCTATGGGCCGGAACGGAGAAAGGCAGGATCATAAGTCTGAATTTAAGCACAGGGCTACCCGAAATTCAGAATGCCCTTCCCGATTTATTTATTAATAATCCTATCACAACCCGGGTGTTGAGCATTTGTGAAACGGCACCTGATATTCTCTGGATCGGAACCGATGGCAACGGGGTTTATAATCTTAAACTTTCTGAATTTCCAAACAACAGCCTTTCATCCAGCCAATTGTCCTATCCTATTGTGCGTAGTATTCTGGTTACCAGTAAGAATAATATTTTAATCGGGACAAAGGGCGGTGGGATTGATGTATTTGATAAGTCAGGGCACCGTATCAAACATCTTTCGGTGAAGGATGGGCTTAGTAATAACTCTGTACTTTCTTTTCATGAACGCAGGGATGGAACCATCTGGGTGGGAACCGATGGGCAGGGGATTGATATTATAAGCCAGGACTTTAAAACTATCAGAAATTTTCCGGGTGATTTTCCCGGCAGTTCAAGCCCCGCTTTTGCATCGGTTTACCGGATACTGGAAGACATCGATCGGCGTTTGTACCTCGGCACCAGTGGATTTGGAGTTATTATGGTGGAATTTGACAAGAATTCTCCTGTTACTCCAATCAATGCTGAACAGTTGGTGCTGGATAAAAGTATCAGGCAGCGAAGTCTGCAAAAACAGATTGTTTACGCACTCACACTGGAGCGACCGGGTATTATCTGGATTGGGACACGGGGATCCGGTGTTTTTCAATACAATACAGTTACAAAGCGTGTGCTTTCGCAGTTCAACACCGGTACCCACCCGGCACATATAAAAAATGATGATATTCTTGCTTTATTTACAGATAATGCAAAAAACATATGGGTAGGAAGCAGTTCCGGCGTGTTTTCTCTTTCGCCTGAAATAAATGGCCTGGTAAAAATTGCCGCACTAAACCTTAACGATGATTTGTCAAGCACCTCCGTTCATGCCATCCAGATGGATACCCAGGGTAATCTTTGGGTGACAACGAACCAGGGACTGTCGGTCATCGATCCGAAGAACCAGACTGTCAAAAATTTCAATTCCAATGATGGACTGATCAACCTTGAATATAGTGATGGTGCCTCTTTTTTCGATAAGGGAACCGGACAATTATACATAGGAGGAACAACCGGAGTTGACATTATTCAAACCCGGGAGATAAAATTTGCATCCTTGTTTCCGCCAATTGCCATCAACGATTTATACATCAGAAACCAGCTGGTTGAAATCGCAGAGGAAAGCGTTTTACAAAGCCGGATAAACCTGCAAAACAGCCTGATACTGAAACATAACCAGAATGCGTTGACGTTCTATGTTTCTCCACTGGCATACTGGGGCAAGGAACGGCACAGGATATCCTACAGGTTGAAAAACTTTGACGACAACTGGGTGGTGAATATGCAAAACCAGGCCATCAGTTTCACCAATCTTGCTCATGGCAACTATATACTGCAGTTGCGTGTGAGCGATGAGAACGGAATATGGTCAGATCAGATCAAAGAGATTACAATAACTATTAATCCACCTTTCTGGCGGACATCCTGGGCAATAGTAGCTTATATATTGCTGATTTTTGGCCTGCAGTTATTAATATTCAGGTCATATCGCAGGCGGGAGGCACGCAGGAAAGAAGCTGCATTG
>JAAXUD010000643.1 GCA_013336205.1 Lentimicrobium sp.
CAATAAAGGATGGAAAAGCATTGGTAGGTTTGCCACCATAGTTTACCGGCCAGTCAATAACCGAAGTATAGTAAAGGAACGCGAGTACACTGGAAGCACCGACAAATCCGTAAAGGAATGCGGCAAAAGTAAACCTCGTTTTCTTGCCCATAGCTTCGATTACTTCATGCATAGGGTAGGGGGTGTAAATCTCATTGATCTCGATACCTTCCTTTTTTACCTGATTTACAGCAGCCATCAAGGAAACTTCTTCATCAAATACACCAATGATGCGGGTATTATTCATGGCTTAAATGTTTTTTATCGTTAGCATTTGGGGTAGTTACCTTAAGTATACTCTTAACTTCACTGATTGCGATCATCGGGATATACTTGAAGAATAACAGAACGCCAATGGTGAACATACCAAGTGTTCCAATGTAAATTCCGATTTCAACCCAGGTAGGGGAATAGGTGGTCCAGCTTGAAGGCAGATAATCTTTTGAAAGTGAAGTGATCAGGATGTTGAACCGTTCGTACCACATACCAATGTTTATGAAAATTGATATAATGAAGGCCATGGTTAAATTCTGTCTCACTTTCTTAAACCAGAACAGTTGAGGAATAAAGGCATTGCAGATTACCATAGCCCAGAACTGAAAGGAATAATCGCCGGTAATCCGGTTCTTAAAAAAGGTAAACATTTCATATTCACTGCCAGAGTACCAGGCAATAAAAATTTCAGTTGCATAGGCGGTACCCATGATCAGCGAAATGAAAATCAGGATTTTAGCTATTGCATTCAGGTGAGATTCGGTTACATAATCCTGAAATTTATACATTTTGCGGATAATGATCATCAGTGTCATTACCATGGCGAATCCTGAAAAGATGGCTCCAACAACAAAGTACGGAGGAAATACGGTGGTGTGCCAGCCCGGGATTACCGAAACGGCGAAGTCAGTAGATACAATGGAGTGCACAGAAACAACCAGCACGGCTGCAATACCACCGAGTACATAACTTAAGGCTTCGTACCTGAGCCATTCACGCGATGAACCGGTCCATCCGAAAGCAAAGAAACCATAAACGGCTTTTTTAATTTTTGAAGTTGCTTTATCACGGATTGTTGCAAAATCGGGAACCATTCCAAAATACCAGAACGAGGCAGAAATCAGCAAATACGCGCTGATGGCGATAAAGTCCCAGAAGAGTGGAGAGTTAAAGTTTACCCACAATGGTCCGCGGGTATTCGGATAAGGGAAGATAAAGAAAGCCAGCCATACGCGACCCATGTGAATGGCCGGGAAAATGGCTGCACACATTACAGCAACAACTGTCATAGCTTCAGCTGCACGGTTGATGGATGTTCTCCATTTCTGTCTCAGAATCAGCAGGAATATGGAGAAAGCGGTTCCGGCATGTCCGATACCAATCCACCATACAAAGTTGATAATCTCCCATCCCCATCCCACAGAATTATTGACGCCCCATGTTCCCAAACCAACGGCAACAGTTTGATACAGCGCCATAACACCGAAAAGGGTCATCATCAATGCAACAAAGAAAGCAAATTTCCACCATCCGGGTATCGGTTGGTTAATCGGGGCAATTACATCTTCGCTTATCTGGCGGTAGTTCTTATCGCCCAGAATCAGCGGCCCTCTTACATCGGTTTTGTACATAAAGTCTGGCTTTTATGCGTTACTGTGTTATCTTTTTTAAGCTTTTTCTTCTTCTTTGTTCCGGACCAGTGTCAGGTAGCCAACTGAGGGGAGTGTATGAAGTTCCTCCAGCAGATGATAATTGCGTGGGTCTTTAAATAGTTTGGAAACATTGCTTTCAGGATCGTTCAGGTCGCCGAAAATAATGGCTTGTGAAGGACAGGCCTGGCCACAGGCCGGGATGATTTCACCATCGAGTAATGGACGGTTTTCGGTTTTGGCCAGTAATTTCTTTTCCTGAATACGCTGGATGCAGAAAGAACACTTCTCAACTACGCCTCTCTCACGGACAGTTACATCAGGATTCAGTACCATTCTGCTCAGATCCGTATTCATATTGTAGTCGAACTTATTATTGGTTGCATACCTGAACCAATTGAAACGACGTACTTTATAAGGACAGTTGTTGATACAGTATTTAGTTCCGATGCAACGGTTGTAAGACATCTGGTTCAGCCCTTCACTGCTGTGGTTGGTTGCCGAAACCGGACAAACATTTTCGCAGGGCGCATTGTCGCAATGCTGACACATTAACGGTTGGAATACGACCTCCGGATTTTTCTCGTCGCCTGCATAATAGCGGTCGATGCGCATCCAGTGCATACTCCGGGTCTTCATTACTTCATCTTTACCAACAACAGGAATATTGTTTTCAGCCTGACAGGCAACCACGCAGGTACTGCAGCCGGTACATTTATTCAGGTCAATGGCCATAGCCCAGTGGTGACCTTTGTATTCTGTTTCTTTATAAAGTGTTACATGCTTGCTTTCAAACTCAACATGCTTTTCGTTGCCGGCATCGGGGCTTTCGAGGTAACTGCCCAGCACTGTTTCGCGCACAATGGGCCGGCCTTCCATACTGCTGTGCATCTGTGTGCTTGCCAGTTTGTATTCGCC
>JAAXUD010000644.1 GCA_013336205.1 Lentimicrobium sp.
CACCTGCAACCGGTATTTGAAGGTTGTCCGTATTTTGGCGATGACACCTCAGCGCGTTTGTTTGACCAGGGCCTTTGCCTGCCATCCGGCTCTAACCTGACTGAGGATGACTTTGCCAGGATATTTGATGTGTTGGATAAGTTCTTTATCTAACCTTCATAGCAAGGGTTGCGAAGTAAGATCAGTGTTAGATAACGGATTTCCCCACGCAACCCGAAGCAATCCCCTAAGATTTTTCACCTTTTCTGTCGAAGTGTAAAACAAAATACCATCAAAGTGTAAAGCAAAGGGCTAATAAAGTGTAAAATAAAAGCCTATTAAATTGTAAAGTGCTAGAATTATACTATATCTTTGTGTTGTAAATGAAGTATATATGAAGTACTATATCAGAATTGTAGAAGAAGAAATAAAACAAAAATTGAAAGCTTCCGGAGCTTTGTTGATTAAAGGTCCTAAATCTTGTGGAAAAACTGAAACTGCCAAACAGTTTGCTGAAAGTATGCTCCACGTTGACCATGATGAACAGGTACCCATCGTAATGAGCATTAATCCCAAAATTTTATTGGAAGGGAAAACACCCCGGTTAATAGATGAGTGGCAGGAACAGCCTAAGTTGTGGAATTATGTCAGGCACGAAGTGGACGACAGAAAAATGAAAGCTCAATTTATTTTGACCGGCTCTGCAAATCCTGAAGAAGAAATAAAATTGCATAGTGGAGCCGGAAGATTTACTATTGTTGAAATGCAGACTATGTCATGGCAGGAAATGGGCTATTCGTCAGGTGTAGTAAGCCTCAATGCATTACTGCACGGTGAGGCAATAGCGTATTCAGACAATAGTCTGTCCGTTGAATTGATTGTTGAAAGAATGATTAAAGGTGGTTGGCCCGCATTGCTAAACACTTCTCTTAATGAGGCGATTATATTGAACAGAAGTTATGTCGATTTGTTAGCAGAGGTAGATATGAGCCGGGTTTCAAATGTGAAACGTGATCCTCAAAAAGTTCGTTCTTTGCTTCGTTCAATTGCCCGGAATATTGCAACTTTAGTTGATAATACTACTTTAGAAAAAGATATTAAAGCTGTTGAAAATACAGATTTATCCCGCCCTACAATTATTGATTATCTAAATGCATTGTCGCAATTGATGATATTTGAAGAACAATCCGCATTCAACACACACATACGTTCTTCCAGCGCATTGCGCAAATCTCCTAAAAGACATTTTTGCGATGTGTCGCTTGCAATTGCTGCATTAAAGTTAGATAAAAAAAGATTGATGAACGATTTGAAATATTGCGGGTTTTTATTTGAATCGCTTGTATATCATGAACTTAAAATGTATGCCAGTGCCAATGATGCCGAAATTTTTCATTATAGAGACTCAGCAGGTTTAGAAGTGGATGCAATCGTACAACAAAATAGTGGGGTATGGGCTGCATTTGAAGTTAAACTCGGAATAGGCATGCTTGATGAAGCTGCAAACAAGCTGCTAAAATTTAACAAACTGATTGATGAGAAAAAGTATAGCAAACCGGCATCTTTGAATATTATAACCGGAACAGGAATGAGTTTCACGCGACCTGACGGAATAAATGTAATCTCGTTGGCTTCGTTGGGAAAATAGATTGATAGTGAAGAGTATATTAAGTGAAAAATGAAGAGTGAACTCTTTGTGAAAAAGGCACAGGGCACAGGGCACAGGGCGAAGGGCACAGGGCACAGGTGAAGGTTTCAGTTGCTCCGCATCAGGGGACTCCGCTTCATGGGACTCCGCTTCAGTGCGTTACTCCCTTGTAGGAGATTGCTTCGGGGACTGGTTTCGCCATCATACTTATTTGCAATATCCTAAATCCAGTGCCCTCGCAATTACTACTCCACCGGCCAAATCCGAAGCAATCCCCCAAGAACCCGTTGGGAATCAATGCAGTGCTCCGTTTCCATGAACCAGATTTATACTAAAGAACATTGGACCCGAATCAACAATCCGTAATATCCGGCAATCCTTCTTAGTTACTTTCTCTGCCAAACTTAATTAATAGTATATTTGTTTATTCTTTGCGGCAGATCCGCACTATAGCATAATATCTGTTCAATAATAACAGGATGATTCATAAACTATTTCAGTCATTTTCGCATCGGTTTGTTTCGCGTTGGGTTATCTTCGCGAAAGATCTGATTATCCTCGCTTCTGCCCTGATGGCAGCATACCTTCTTCGTTTTAACTTTGTCCTGAGCAGTGAGCAGGTAGCTTATATGGGGCTGCATCTGGGCACTTCCACTGCTATGGCTATTATTAGTTTTCTGATTTTCAAACCGTACGAAGGTATAATCAGGCATACAAGTGTAGAGGATATAATGCGCTTATCCAAAAGCCTGTTTATGCTTGCAGTAATGCTTGTATTGCTAAATCTGACCAGCTATTATTTTCCAGGATTTTATCATCAGTTACCCTATTCTATTCTTATTATATACATTGTTGTTGGCTCATTTATGCTGCTATTCTCAAGAATGGCCATTAAAATATTATTCTCTACTTTTTCGCACAGCGATATTAAACGTGATAATATTTTAATCTATGGTGCCGGCCAGGGAGGTA
>JAAXUD010000645.1 GCA_013336205.1 Lentimicrobium sp.
TTACAACAGGTAATCCTCCAACATAGGTGATTCCTTTTTCAAGGGTATCGAGCAGCGAGGCTCCATATCCAATCAATACATTACTCATTCCGGGTGCTACGCCTATGTCGCAAATTACCGTCACACCCTGTTCCTTTGCTTTTTTGTCCAGTCCGAACATATCTTCAGGAAAGAAAGCGATATCGATCACGTTTTTTCCAAACTCAATTAACCTTTCTACCGTGCGGTAACCCATAAAGCCCGGAACGGCATTAATTACAATGTCTTTTCCTTCGGCGAGAAATTTGATGGTCTCCGGATTGTCAAGATCAGCCCTGACCGTTTCAATGCCGGGGTAATCTTTCAGCTTCGACAAAGCATCCGAACTAATATCTGCAGAAGTAACTTCAAATTCGCCACCTTTGGCCAGGTCAATTGCCATTGGACCGCCCACCAGGCCGGCACCGAGAACCAGAATTTTCATAGAATCAATTTTAGATTTGTTTCAATATTATTTTCAAAATCAGACCAGGAGAGGGTTTGTATTAGTTTTAAACCTCATTAAACATCGCTTTTCTATTTATTGTTTCGGTTTATTAACTGAAGTATTCCCTCGTATTGGGAAACCAAAATCCCCAAAACAACGAATAATATTCCAACGATCTTTTGCAGGTTAAGTACCTCTGACAATACAAAATAGGCAGCAACTGCCGTAAAGACAGGAATAAGATTCGTAAAGATATTGGCTTTTACCATACCAAGATTTGCAACGGCCATAATAAAAAACAGGTAAGCAAGGCAAGAACCGAAAACCGCCAGTTGCAGCAGGGCTAAAATAAGGTCAACATCAGGTTTCACCAGGATGAAATCATTAAAATCAAAAAAGATAAAAAATGGTAAAAAGTAAAATGCACCAATAAGGTTTTGTCGTGAAATAATGGTTATAGCCGAGTATTTGTGGGTAAGTTTCTTAACAATCACCGAATAGACCACGGCTGAGAAAACCGCAAAAAACAACAGGAAAATACCTTTTGGAGCGGCATTCAGACTCAGATCCGGGTTCACCAGCATGATAATTATTCCAATAAAAGAAACAACAATCCCAAGCCAGGTGTAAATGTTGATTCTTTCCCGGGTAAACCACATAGCTGCCAGAGGACTGAACAGTGGAATAGTAGCGATTATTGCCGAAGAAACAGTTGAAGAAACATATTTTAACCCGAAGCTCTCGCCCAAAAAGTAAAAAAATGGCTGACTAAGCGAAAGCAAGGCAAACCATTTATAGTCGCTTTTCTGTATTCGCTCATTCCATTTGCCAATCCTGACAAACAAAAATAAAAGTGCAGAGGATAAAACCAGCCGGATAAAAATAATGGTTATTGGTTCATAATAATCAACGGCTATTTTAAACCAGACAAAGGTAAGCCCCCAAAAGAGCATTGAGAGTATGGCATATATATAGTACCTTAATTGGCCGGCTCTCATTAAATTTGAAATTTGGAAAGATGCAATTCGGAAAACCAGCGGCAAATTTAAGATTTTACCATCAGCTTCTTAATATTATATAAATTTCCCGGGTCCGGATAATTACCAGGGAAATTCTGTCTGATCATCTAAAGAAACGGCAGCGTAGGGTTAAGAGAATAAAATCCTTTGCAACTCATTTTTATCCGGCCGTGTGATTTATTTTTAAATTAGTGTAACAATTTATCAGGTTGCAGGTCTATATTTTAGATTAAAAGAAAAAATGGATCACGACGCATTACTAGTTGAGGGATGTAAAGCCGGAAACCAACAGGCACTAATCGGGGTGTACAAAAAGTACAACCACATGATTTACAACACCTGCCTGAGAATAGTCTGTGTATCAGCCGATGCTGAAGACCTGATGCAAAATTCATTCATTGACGCTTTTAACAGGATTAAAACATACAAAGGTCCTTCTGCATTTGCCGGATGGCTGAAAAAAATAGCGGTCAACAATTCTATTGACTATCTGGCAAAGCGAAGACCTGTAGTAGAAAAGCTTGAATTGTTGCCTGAAATTTCTGATTACGACGATGCCGCAGAGGAAGAGTTCATTGAGTACAGAGTTGAATTGATTAAAAAAGCACTGGAAATTATTATTCCGGAATACAGGCTTATTCTTGCCTTACATCTTTTCGAGGGTTATGATCATGAGGAGATTGGTCAGATACTGAAAATCAGTCAGGCCAACGTGAGAACGAGGATGTCAAGGGCAAAAAAAGCATTGCTGAAAGAGATTGGTCATCTGCAGCATCAGCAGGTCACTGCAGATTCAAGCTCATACAACGAAAGGAGACAGAAATGAAAAAACTTGAAGAATATATAAACGAAAACAGAGCTCAGTTTGAGACGGATACTCCCGGAAGAAATCATGAAGAAAAGTTCCTGAAACTTCTTCAGGATCAGGATAGAATCGCTAATGCAAATCGTTTTTCCAGGAATAACAGGTTATTTCAGATTGCCGCAACAATAATCATTTTAGCGGGTTTTGGCTTTGGGATAATGGCTATACTGAATAATCCTGCTACCCGTGAGTTAAAAGCGGAAAGCACACTTCCTGCTGAAATCCTGGAAATTGAGCATTACTATAAGG
>JAAXUD010000145.1 GCA_013336205.1 Lentimicrobium sp.
ATCAACATAGTTGCCGTGAATTTGCCAGGGCACACAGGGAAACGGAACCAGGTTGTCAGTGACCACCACCACTTTGTCGGCGTATTGTGAATCGGCCAGGGCAAAGCCAAGCAATCCGCAGGCTGCGGGTCCGCGATCGCCGGTAGCATTGCCAAAAAAATCGGCGGTAGGAGCAGCAATAACCGCTATATCTATATGCAGGTCGCCGTCCTGAATGGCCTGATAGCGCCCGCCGTGTGACCGGAGTAGCCCCATTCCCTGCATACCGCCTTCGGAGGTAAATTTGCCGAGGGCGCCGTTCATGCTTCCTTCAATATGGTGAATGGTTCCATCTTCAAGGTATTTGATCAGCGGGCTGTGACACTCGAATGAGGCTGAAGGTGCCCAGGTAAGATTTTTAATCCCCAGTTCTGCGGCTGCGTCAAAAATCTGATTGGCGACAAGGTCTCCGTTGCGAAAATGGTGATGTGTAGAGATGGTCATCCCATCTTTCAGTCCACTTCTGATCAGGGCTTCACGGATCGATGGCACGGTTTTGTTGCCATCAGCCGGATAATCAGCACAGGTGCTGATGGGTGGCGCATATTTTCTACCGGTAGGTCTGAATTTACCGACTCCAAGGAATGGAACTGCTTCTTTTCCGTTGATTATCTGCGGAACTGTGCGGCCAACTGCATTGGTCGTAATTTTATCGTATTTCGACATGATGTCTTGTTTTAAAGTCATTAATTTTCTGAAATAACATCAGGTGGTCAGGAACTCATTTCTCCACTGCGGTGAAAGTTTTCCCATACTAATGGCCATATCTATTGTATGCTGTGCTCTTTTAACTACCGGAGGATCAATCATTTTGGTTCCTAAAGAAACAACGCCCAGTCCTTTTTCAGTGGCTTCGATAAAAGCATTTACAATTTTCTTCGCCTTGTCAATTTCTGCTTCATCAGGTGCAAAATTGTCATGAATTACCCTGATTTGCCGGGGATGAATACATCCCATTCCATCGAAACCCAGGGCTTTTGATCTGAGCACATTCTGTTTCAGGGCCTCCATGTCGGCAATGTCGGAGAAAACAGAGTCGATGGCCTGAATACCCGCAGCTTTGCAGGCATTCACCACCATGCTCCTGGCAAAGAATGATTCTGTGCCTTCGTTGGTGCGGCGGGTGCCAAGATCGGCCGTATAATCTTCAAGGCCAATGGCCATGGCGACCACATTTTCTGAAGTGGCAATTTCGAGCGCTTTCAGCACGCCGAGTGCGCTCTCAATAATTGGCATCAGCCAAATGTCTCCGGAAATGCTTTTCGCCTTCTTTATTTCTTTGATGCGTTTGTTTACCTGCGCTATCTGATCGGCACTTTCGCACTTTGGCACCAGTATCAGGTTCACATTGTGTGGAATAATGTAATCAAGATCGATAAGACCCGCCGGAATCTGATTAATTCTGACCATGCGCTCTGCGCCGTAAAAATCAAGACCTCTCAAGGCATTGCGGACTAAATACCGGGCTTCTTCCTTTTTAGAGGCAGCTACTGCGTCTTCAAGATCGAGAATAACTCCGTTTGGTTTATGTATTCCGGCATTGATCATCAGGCTGGGACTGTTGCCGGGCAGGTAAAGCCTCGAAAAACGGTCCCGGTCTTTGGCTGTCTGATACTGGTTTTGCGGAAGTATCTCCGGTAAGTATTCCTTTGTACTTCCGGTAAGTTTTTTTATGGCAGCTTCCAGCCTGGCAGTTAGCACCAGATCGAGGGCTCCGGAATCCTCAATCTGCAGCAAAGCATCTTTGATTTCGTAAAAGCCAAGGATTTCATTGCACATTCTGAGGATTGATTCCCCATACATAACCTTAACTTTGCTGGTAAGTTGAATCTCTATACCACCAGTTTGTCTGAGCTCAAGTACTACCTGACAATCTGACCTGATTCCTTTTCCTTTATTGCCTGTCGTTGCTATATTCGCCACATCAGCCTCCTGATTTTTTGGGTTTATTTTCATTATTTCATTGTAGTGCAAAGTAACAGCAGCAAATGGTAAAAAAAAAGGATTGCAGCATAAATATTCTCCGTCATGTGTAAAGCCTCAGTCGTTTTACATTCATTCTTGTTTGTGCTGGCAACATGCCGGACATAATTGAAGTTATTGAAACTCTTTCCTGAAATAAACAGGAATGTGTGCAGCCGGAAAGGTGTTTCAGGCTTTTAAAAATTGCTTTCCCGGGTGAACTTTCTTATCTTTATCGTGTTTAACGCCTGTTTCAAAATTATTGGAACGACATTTGATGACATCGAATCAAAATTGTTTTTGTAATTTTGTTCTGTTTTTTATGGAATTACTTAAACATAAAATATAAACCAATCAAAACCAAACTACTATGAAAAAATGGAAATTTCTTTTTGCAGCTTTAATGATGAGTGTGGGTGTTATAGTGTCATCCTGCGGTGACGACACAGAAGAAACCGATCCGGGACCATCACTTACACTGAAAGGTGGTACAGGCTATACTTCTGACGATGCAACCCTTGAAATCGGAACAACAATTAAAGTTGGTGTTGTTGGTGGAAAGAGCAGTGTTTCAGGAAACAAACTTACAAGATTCAAATGTCTTTTTACATCCAACAATATTCCAACAACATTGCTTGATACGACCATTAATTCGGATACATTCGATTGGGAAACCGAACTTGAATTTACAAGCGTTGGTACCGGTCGTATATCATTTGAATTGACTGACAAAGGTGCAATGAAGACCGAAAAAGGATTCAACATCACGGTTCAGGGTCCTGAAACAGTTAAATATTCCAACATTGAGCTTGGTTCATGGAACGATCCAATCGGAAGTTTCTTTGCTACCTCCGAAGGTGTAGCTTATAATGTTGCTCAAACATCAACTATTCCTTCCAATCAGGCTAAAATTGACTTCCTCTTCTTCAAAGGCGTTGATAATGGCAACACTATTGCTGCTCCGGACGACGTTGATGCCAATACAATTTCAGATCTGAAACTGAACCTGTGGACCAACAAGAATGAGACCCGTTTTAACCCTTCCACGCTTACTGCAGCTCAGTTTGATGCAATTGGAACTAATTATGTGTTCCCGAATTTTGACCTAAACCAGCAGAGCACCAAAATGAATCAATTGGCAGCTGGTGATGTAATCCTCTTCAAAACCCAGAGCAATAAAATGGGCTATATCAAGATCATAAGCCTTTACACCAAGGGTGATAAAATGAAAATTGATGTTATACTTGAGAAATAAGATTTAAGTTTTACATAAAAAAAGCTGCCTTCCGGCGGCTTTTTTTGTGTGTTTAAAACTCTGACTCTGAAATTAACACGTATTGGTTGATAAGTTTATATTAGAATTCTTTATTTGTTGCTATTTGTTTGGTTTATTTGTAAAAAGCAACTATTTAATATATAAAAATGACAAATCACCCTTAGTGGGCGCTGAACCAGAAAAGGCCTGCCACTAAACTGCGGTTTATCAGAGGCAAATGCTACCTTTATGAGCATAAAACCGGTTACGGAAAGGGCAATTATATCCTAAACATTCTTGATACAAAAAATAAAAATGCTTTTATAAACAAAATATTCTATAACTAACAATGGATTCACGAAAAAACCTCCTGTTTTTGCTTCTTATCTTTTTACTAAGCAAATCCTTGCTATCTCAATCTATAAGTGCATATGCAGGTTACCCCTATTATTTTATGCAGTTAGAAAAATATGGTGAATTTATCGATGTTAAGAATAATGGTAATTATATACTGGGGCTTTCGGTAAATAAATACCTTGGATCTTCCAGGATCGAACTTGGTTTTGCCTATGGAACAAAAAATTATTCCTTTTATTATCGGGATATTTATTCACCTGTGGAAAAAGAGAATGTACAGTTAAATTATTATTTCATTCCATTTATTTTCAATCATAGATTGTTTTCCGACTCAAGCAACACAATTTCATTATCACTTGGGACTGTTTTTATAAAAGCATTTGGTTACTCAAAAGAAACTATTTTTAAAGATGGTACAAAAACCAATCAAGAGAATATACCTGTTGATTATAAATGGGGAAACACCTTAAGGCTTGGGTTCAAATATTCCAGATTTTTATCTGCTAAGTTGATTTTATTTACAGAATTATATGCGAATTATAAATTCAACATGGACTATTACGAATCGGGTTCATCACTTCAATACTTTAACTTAACTGATGACCGGTTTGATATAGGAATTAACATTGGAGTTGAGTGGCTTTTCAATAAGAATAAATTGACTTACTATAAAAGGAAATAGGTAATTAATTTCCGATTGCACTTCATTAAAACTTTAATCGGAAAGGGAAAGCAGTTCATCGCGGGTAAGATTGCGTGACGGAGAACATTGTACCTGCGCATCGAAGGCATCATAATGGATCTTGCTATTTCAACAAAAAACATCATTCTCCTGACCACACAGGTTTTTAGTCCTGATTGCGGCTTAATTTGTATTTTTGCAGCCATCTATCCTTTAGAGGGAATCCACTGTTGGAAGCAGAAATGACAAATCAGAAAAAGCGTGTTCTATTTATTGTGAATCCGGTATCGGGGGTTAATCAATCCCGGAAGTCTGTGCTTGCTGATGCTGTTTCCGGTTTTCTTGACGATAATCTCTTTGAGTGTGAGATAAAGTATTCTGAATCAGCAGCCCATGTCAGGGAGTTGAGTAAGGAAGCCGCCGATGCACATGTTGATATTATCGTTGCTGTAGGTGGCGATGGTACCCTGAACCAGGTTGTGAAAGGGATGATAGGAAGTGGTTCTACACTGGCGTTGATACCTGCGGGCTCAGGCAACGGGCTGGCGCGACATTTGGGGATTCCGGTGGATACGGAACAGAGTGTCAGACTGATAGCCACTGGGAATTCAAAGTTGATAGATACAGTGAATCTTAACGATGATCTTTTTGTTTCTATTGCAGGTGTTGGATTTGACGCGCTGGTTGCCAAACGATTTTCGCAGGGAACACGCAGGGGCTTTTTCTCCTATTTTAAAATTGTGACCAATGAATATGCCTGGTATCGCCCCCGTAAATATAAAATGGAAATTGACGGCAAACAGGTTATCCGGCAGGCGTTGTTTGTCAGCTTTGCCAATACCGATCAGTTTGGCTACAACACAATAATATCGCCGGAAGCAAAAATTGACGATGGTCTGGTTGATGTGTGTATTGTAAAGAAAGTTCCGTTGCTTTACGCGCCCCGGGTAGTTGGCTTGCTGTTGACCCGGCGGATTGACTCCTCCGGATTTGTTGAAATTATCCGTGCACGGGAAATAAAACTTTCGCGCAACAAGAACAGGGTAGTCAACATTGATGGGGAGCCGGTTAAACTCAGTAAAGATTTGCGGATTTCAGTCAATCCATTGTCGCTTAAAGTAATTGTTCCCTAAAAGCATTTATAAATGAGTACAAAGCATTCAGGTGGCAGTAATAATTCCCGTGGAATTGTATATTCCACCAATCCTGATTTTAAAATCAACCAGGGTGAACGCCCTGAAGCAAATACTCTGCCCCCTCCCCAGCAAAACCTGAGGGTGATGCTGGATAAAAAGCTGAAAGGTGGAAAGAAAGCAACTATTGTTAACGGTTTTGTCGGAACGGAGAAAGACCTGGCCGATCTTGCCAAACAATTAAAAAACCTTTGCGCCGCCGGTGGTTCTTCTTCCGACGGTGAGATCCTGGTTCAGGGTGAATTCCGGCAGAAAATTATGGATTTTCTGATAAAAAAGGGATATAAAGTAAAGCTTGCAGGTGGTTAATGGCCAGGGCATCTTTTAAAACTTATTATTACACAGAGGTTCACAGACAAGAATAACACTATGGCTGATTAAAAAAACTAACATAAGATATATACCAGATGCACTTAAAAGTACTTGACTTCCTGAAACGAAACCCATGGTTTTTCTATGCATTCAGTGTTGCCATGCTTTTTCCGGCGCTGCTGTGGCATCTGGGGTTTCTGGCCATTAACTTTCCTACCGATGAACCTACCAGGGCCGTTGTTGCCATGGAAATGATTGTGAGCGGTAATTATATAACCCCCACCATCAACGGCGAGTTTTATTACAATAAGCCGCCGCTCTATAACTGGATTATCATTGCTTTTTATAAAATGGCCGGCAATTACTCGGAATTTACCCTGCGTTTGCCGATGATCATCTCCTTGCTGCTGTTTGGTTTGACAATTTTTCTTTTTGTAAAAAAGCACCTTGGCAACAAACAGGCTTTCATCGTTGCTATTCTCTTCATTACTTCGGGCCGTATACTTTTCTGGGACTCCTTTCTGGGATTGATCGACATTACTTTTTCCTGGCTGGTTTATGGTTCCTTTATGCTGATTTATCATCTGCATGCCCGCAAAAAGTACCTGGCCCTGTTCCTGGTTTCTTACCTGCTGACGGCCATTACCTTTATGATGAAAGGCTTGCCATCGCTGGTTTTTCAGGGAATTACCCTGCTCGCGTTTTTCAGTTATAACCGCGAATTTAAAAAACTCTTCAATTGGCGGCATTTTGCAGGCATCGGTCTTTTCCTGGTGGTAGTCGGAACCTATTATTTGTTTTATTTCAGGTACAATTCGCTCGACAATGTTTTTACCACCCTGTTTAGTGAGTCGGAGAAGCGCACCATCGTCAATTATGGCTGGGTTCGTTTTGTTACCCACCTGTTTACTTTTCCGCTGGAAATGTTTTATCATTTCTTCCCCTGGTCAATTCTGTGGATTTATTTCTTCAGAAAGGATTTCCGGAAAACTTTGCACGATCATCCTTTTTTGCGGTTTAATTTCCTGGTTTTCATTTTTAACATCATTATCTACTGGACATCGCCGGAATCATATCCCCGTTACATATTCATGCTTTTCCCGCCATTGTTTACCATCCTGGTTTACATGTTTTTTGAGGATTTGAAAAAGAA
>JAAXUD010000003.1 GCA_013336205.1 Lentimicrobium sp.
GCGGCGGGGCAGCACTACCCAAACTCCCCCCGGGATTGATTAAATGAAAAAAGCCTGAAACCTCCGGCTTTCTGAGCCACTAATGGGACCCGAACCCACGACCTGCCCCGCCGCGGCGGGGCAGCACTACCCAAACTCCCCCCGGGATTGATTAAATGAAAAAAGCCTGAAACCTCCGGCTTTCTGAGCCACTAATGGGACTCGAACCCACGACCTGCTCATTACGAATGAGCTGCTCTACCAACTGAGCTAAAGTGGCAAAAAGCCTGCCTGGAATTAGCAAGCAGGCTTTGAAAAATGAAGTCGGGATGAGAGGATTCGAACCTCCGGCCTCTTCGTCCCGAACGAAGCACGCTACCAGGCTGCGCTACATCCCGAAATCCTCAATCTTTATGCTTTGCAGGATGAGGAACGATTCATCCGGCTTTGTCTCCCCGACAGGGATCGAACCTGTGGCCCAATGATTAAGAGTCATTTGCTCTACCAGCTGAGCTACGGAGAGTATCTGGTTTAAGGCTGCAAAGGTACTACACTTTTTTTATTTGTAAAAGAATTGAGCTGGTTTTTAATAGTTCTGGAAAGATTGGCTGGCAGCGAAATGCTAATTATTTGTTAAAGTAGTGAAAACCAGCAACGTGATCCAGTCAATTCATGGCCTGATTTGTTATTATTTATAAACAAAAACAAAAATTATGGCAACTTATGCAGTTTTCGGGACCGGTACCGTAGGACAGGCCCTTGCCGGCCGGCTATCCTCTAATGGTCACAAAGTAATTGTAGGAACCAGGAATGTGGCTGATACCCTGGCCAGGAAGGACAATGATATGTATGGAAATCCACCGTTTGCCATCTGGCAAAAAGATCATCCGGATGTTCAACTCGGGACTTTTAAAAAGGCTGCTTCTTTGAGTGAAGTAATTGTCAATTGTACCATGGGCCATGGCTCATTGGATGCGCTGCAGAGCGCCGGGGAATCCGAACTGAATGGTAAGATTCTGATAGACATTGCCAATCCGCTTGATTTCTCGCAGGGCTTTCCGCCTTCATTGCTGGTTTGCAATACTGACTCTTTGGGTGAGCAGATTCAAACAGCTTTTCCCGTGCTCAAAGTTGTGAAAACACTAAATACCATGAATGCCTGGCTGATGGTGAACCCTGCGCTTGTTCCTGGTAATCATACAGTTTTTATGAGTGGGAATGACAAAGCGGCTAAAGAGACAGTAAAGGGAATTCTGAACCGCTTTGGTTGGGAAGATCGGAATATCCTTGACCTGGGAGACATTACCACCGCCCGAGGTACTGAAATGCTACTGCCGGTATGGGTCAGGCTTTTTGGTGCATTGAAAACCCCAATGTTTAACTTTCATATAAATATTGCAGGGAGGTAATGGATTTCGGATTTCGGAAGTAAGAAGTAAGAAGTAAGAAGTAAGAAGTAAGAAGTAAGAAGTAAGAAGTAAGAAGTAAGAAGTAAGAAGTAAGAAGTAAGAGGCAAACCGTAAACCGGAAGTCAGAAGTCAGAAGTCGGAGGCCGGAAGTCAGAGGCATTCCTCATTCGTCATTCGTCATTCGTCATTTGTCATTTTTACCCTGAGCCTGTCTGCCTGGATGCCCAAGCAATCAGGCAGGCCCTTGTCGAAGGGCGTCATTCGCAAATAATCCAGATCACTTTCACAACCCGACCTTCATCCGGTAGCCGATGTTGTGTATGTTTTCTATTTTGATGGAAGAATCAGATTTCAGCAATTTGCGGATTCTTGAGATAAAAACATCGAGACTCCGGCTCGAAAAGAACTGATCGTTACCCCATACTTTCATCAGGATCTGTTCCCGCTTTACAATCTGGTTCTGGTTTTCCGTAAAAAGTTTCAGCAGTTCGCATTCCCGGTATGTCAGGGTTTCGGTTTTACCTGAGAAAGAAAGGTGCTGATTGGCGACATCAAAAATATAACCACCTAATGTGATCTCCGGTTTACGGCTGTTTTCAATCGGAACAATCTTACTTCTTCTTAGAAAAACTTCAATTTTCAGCACCAGTTCTTCCATACTGAAAGGTTTGGTTATGTAGTCATCAGCGCCCAGTTGCAATCCATGAATCCTGTCTTCCATGAGTGATCGGGCAGTCAGAAATATAATCGGGATATCCATGCCTTTTTCCCTGATTCTTGCGGCCAAAGTAAATCCGTCCATTTTTGGAAGCATCACGTCGAAGATAAACAGATCATATTGCCGTAATCCTATCATCTCCAATGCTTTCATGCCATCTTCTGCAAAGTCAACCTCATACCCTTTGAGTAGCAGATTGTCGCGGGTAACAAATGATAAAGTGAGGTCATCTTCAACATAGAGAATGCAGGCTTTCTGTTCCATAAAAAGTCAGGATTTACAAGGGATTTCAATAACAAAGGATGCACCGGGTGTTGTTTTGGATTCAAGATGGATGTTCCATTGGTGTGCCCTGCAGATATTTTTCACATAAAAAAGACCAAGGCCGAATCCTTTTACATCGTGAAGATTCCCGGAAGGAATGCGAAAAAATTTACGGAATACCTTATTGCGGAATTTCGGATGAATACCGGGGCCATTGTCGGAAATGGTTATCAGTACCTTGTTTTGATTCTTTTGGGTTCTTATAATGATTTGCGGCTGATTACCGGCATATTTCAACGCGTTATCAAGGAGGTTATGAATGATGTTGGTCAGGTGAACAACATCGGCCAGCACTTTGCCAACTGCCGGATCGGTCATGATTTCAAGTTTGGCGGTGGGCTGCAATCCGGCTGTAAAATTTCCGGCTACGGTCTGGATAAGCAGATTAAGGTCAAGCCATTCCTTTTTAAGTTGTATTCCTCCCTTTTCAAACCGGGCAACCTGCAAAACTTTTTCAACCAGTAAATTAAGTCTCTGATTCTCATTTTTTATAATCCGGCCATAGGTCTGCAGCCGCTCCGGTTCGTGAACAATACCTGCCTGGGTTATAATATCAGCTGAAATATTTATGGTAGAAATAGGTGTTTTAAATTCGTGGGTCATGTTGTTGATAAAATCCTTCTGCAATTCAGAGAATCGTTTCTGCTGAAGGATCACGAACATGGCATAAGCAAAGAATATTACCAGGATAATCAGTATGGCACTGAAAAAGAAAAATATGGTCATTTCCGTGGCTATGGTATTGCGCATTGCCGGAAAGTGTATGCCGAAATAATAAAGATATCCCTGGTATTTTGGCAGACTTAACATTGACTTTGACGGTTCGGTGGTTTTCCCTGCTGAAATGTAATTTCCATTGACCATCCGGTCACTGTGGCAATCGTAAATCGCGTATTCATAGTCGATGCTAATGTTCAGCCGCTCAAATTCGTTTTTCAGATAGTGCTCCAGTACATCAGCATCAATTTCACTGTTAACGTCAACCACATAATAGTTCGAGGTCATCTGCCGGACCGGGTTTGCCAGGGAGGGCAGGGTCTGGTTTAGCCGGCTGATTTTAAAAGCAACGGTTTTAAGGGCAATGTTGATGCTTTGGTTAAGCTGTCTTTCCCTGGTATTCCAGGCTTCATAAAGGAAGTATGCCTGCACGGTTATTATTCCGATAATGGAGATCGCGCCAAGAAGAACTACCAACCGTACCTGTTGTCTGCGCATTTTCGTTGATTATTTAAATTCTTTAAGAGTTTGTTAAATTTCAATTCATGGAGTTTAACAAAATTGAAACTTTCACTGAATAAACCAAGGCTAAAATACGGCTATTCCACTGATTTGTGCGGGTATTTACATTTCATTTACAAAGATTTACATGTTGTTTACACTCATTTACATACTGTTAACGTGGCGTTTAGCGATTGAGGCCTAGTTTTGCAACACAACTTTAATACAGAAAAATTATGAAAACTGTCTCTTTACTTTCAATCCTGCTGTTTATGGCAGCTTTTACCCAGGTAGCCGCTCAGACTTCCACCACCGCAGTTGCCGTTGCGCTGGATAATCAGTCGATTGTAAAATCAGGACCGGTAGCAACCTACGATAAAACGGTATTTGATTTTGCCGGGCTTACCCAGGGAAAACCCGAAACGGCTTCCTTCACATTAACCAATGAAGGCAACGAACCTTTGATTATTTCTTCTGCAAATGCATCTTGCGGCTGCACAAATCTGACTTATGCAAAAGATCCGATACTTCCGGGAAAATCTACCTCAATTTCCGTCACCTATAATGCAGCTGCCTTAGGTGATTTTATGAAAACAGTAACGGTAAGGACAAATGCTTCAGATCAGCCGGTGGTACTCAAAATTAAAGGAAAAGTAGAACCTAAGAAAGCAGAGCCTAATTCCTGAGCCATCCTTTCAACCCGGAACTGTAATCCGGGGAATAATAAAGCCGGAGAAGTTTTTATCTCTCCGGCTTTTTAGTTGGTTATGCGTATTATTTCATTGTTAATTCAGTAATAATGCTAAAGCCATAAAAAGTGCTTACATCATTTACCTCACCTGCCAGCCGGCAGTTTTTTACTTTTTAAGCTTCGACTACGCCTGCCTGATTGCCTGGGCAACCAGGTAGACAGGCTCAGCTCATCGCTTTTTACTTTTTACTTTAGACTTTTTACTTTTTACTTTAGACTTGACTTACAGGCTCTTAATCTCCGCAACCAGTTTCTGTAAAGTAGCCTTGGCATCACCAAAGAGCATTCTGTTCTTCTGATGATAGAACAAGTTGTTGGGAATAGCAGCATAACCAGCGGCCATACTGCGTTTCATTACGATGATGTTACGTGCATCAAGGGCCTTGATAATGGGCATTCCGTAAATCGGGCTTGAAGGATCATCCTCGGCAGCAGGGTTCACCACGTCGTTGGCACCAATAACTATAACAACATCCGTATTTCCCATTTCATTGTTGGCATCTTCCATTTCGACCAGTTTTTCATAAGGAACATCGGCTTCTGCAAGCAAAACGTTCATATGGCCTGGCATACGACCGGCAACGGGATGGATGGCATATTTCACCTCAACACCTTTGCTTGTCAGCAAATTGTCCAACTCATGGCATAAATGCTGAGCCTGGGCAACAGCGAGTCCGTAACCCGGGACGATGTAAACCTTTTGGGAATAGCTGAGCAGCACTGCAGCATCGCTGAGTGAGATTTCCTTAACCGTTTTATCGCCTGAATCCTCAAGGCCGGTAGCCGTTCCGCCAAAAGCCCCGATAATTACGTTGAGTAAGGAACGGTTCATGGCGTTACACATCAGGATGGTGAGTATGGTGCCGGAAGAGCCTACCAGGATACCCCCGGTGAGCATGGCTGTGTTCCCGTAAAGGAATCCTCCCATCGCAGCAGCAACACCTGTAAATGAGTTCAGCAGGGAGATAACTACCGGCATATCGGCACCCCCGATCGGCATAACGAAAGTTACTCCGTAAATAAGAGCGGCCGCGGCAAACAGGTAAATCGGCCAGTTATTGCCGGCAACCGGCTGCATAACCATAATAACGACCAGTGCAACCAGTAACAGAATCAGGAAAGTCAGGTTGACAATACGGAGAACAGGATGTTTGAAATCACCGATCCGGCCGTCCAGCTTCAGAAATGCAACCATACTTCCTGCAAAAGAAACACTACCGATCATTAATCCAAGCAGAATCGCGATGGATTCACCGGTGAGCATGTGGGTGTCGCCTGCAGCGGCCAGTTCGTTCTGAAGACCAGGGAATTCCATCATCGAAATAAGCGCAGCACAGGCACCTCCCATTCCGTTGAAAATGGAAACCATCTGTGGCATAGCCGTCATTTTAACCTTAACAGAAGCATACCAGCCAATGAATGATCCGATGGCCAGGGCAGCAAGAATCCAGGGTATATTGCTGATTCCTTTTACTACGGTTGTTCCGTCGGCATGGGTAATGGTGGTTTTATGAAAAAGAATGGTAAACAGGATAGCAGCGGCCATACCTGCAGCCGCCCAGAGGTTTCCGCTACGGGCAGTAAGCGGGTGACTTAGTTTTTTCAGCCCCAGGATAAACAGCACCGACGCCACAATGTAGGAGATTTCAAGTATAGAGATCTCGTTGCTGAATTCAATTATTTTATGAATTGTTTCCATATGTCAGTCTCCCTATTTTTTCTTTTTCTTAAACATTTCAAGCATCCGGTCTGTAACTACAAAACCACCGACAACATTCAGCGTACCGAGTATGACAGCGAAAAAGCCCAGAATCATAGGGAGGATTTCTTCGGCATGGCCCATTACAATAATAGCCCCGATGATTACCACACCGTGAATGGCATTGCTGCCCGACATCAGCGGTGTGTGCAGAACTGCAGGGACATGCGATATAACTTCAATTCCAAGGAATATCGAAAGGAGAATGATAAAAATCAAATCCTTGTATTCCAGAAAAAATCTTAAAACATCTTCCATGGGTATATAATTATTGAGTGATTACAGATTTGATTCTTTCATGCACGATCTCGCCGTTGTGGGTAACCGCGGTTCCTTTAACGATATCATCTTCCCAGTTCAGGTTTAATCCGCCTTCTTTGGTAATAATGAGTTTCAGGAAATTGATCATATTCTTGCCGAACATGCGGCTGGCATCGGTTGGCATGTCGGTAGGCAGTTGTGAATTTCCGATGACCTTGACTCCATTGTGGACAATGGTTTCATCATTCTTAGTGACTTCGCAGTTGCCTCCGGTCGAAGCGGCAAGGTCAATAATGACTGAACCCGGGTTCATGGCTTCAACGGTTTCTTTGCGGATCAGCAGCGGGGCTTTTCTGCCCGGGATCTGCGCTGTACAGATGATGACATCTGATTTAACAGCCTGATCATGAATGGCCTGTGCCTGACGTTGTTTAAACTCCTCGGTTTGCTCAACGGCATAACCACCAGCTGATTTATCATCGGTAGCGCCTTCAACATCCACGAATTTTCCACCAAGTCCGACCACTTCTTCTTTCACTGCAGCTCTTACATCAAATACATAAACAACAGCGCCTAATTTGCGTGCAGTCGCGATTGACTGCAATCCGGCCACACCGGCTCCCAGAATCAGCAGATTGGCAGGCTTGATGGTGCCGGCGGCTGTCATAAACATCGGGAAGAATTTCGGCAGGGTGTTGGCTGCGGTGAGCACTGCTTTGTATCCGGCAACGGTAGCCATGGATGAAAGAATGTCCATCGCCTGGGCGCGGGTGGTTCTGGGAACCACGTCCATGCTGAATGCTGTGATTTTCTTTGCTGCCAGTTCCTTGATCAGGGGACCGTTAAAGTAGGGGTTCAGCACCGACATAATGGACTGGCCTTCCTTTAGCATGGAAACTTCCTCAGCAGTTGGTGGCTGAATTTTGATAAGAAGGTCTGCCGCAGCGATGACATTTTTTTTGGATTCCATTTTTGCCCCGGCTTCCTCATATTGCTTGTCCGAAGCAAAGGCTGTGAGTCCTGCCCCGGATTCAACAACAAGGGAAACATTCATTTTTACGAGTGTGGCAACACTCTCTGGTAACAATGCAACCCGGTTTTCGCCGGGTGATTCTTTAAGAATTCCTATTGTCATAACACAGGAGTTTAAGGTTTTGAGTGGCGTAAATTTAGAAATTAAAAATTAACTGCAAATTTTCTTCCTTTAATTCAGTAAAACTCGCAGATTTTGTGTTTAATTAAGACCTTTGCCGGATAATTGGAAATGGCTTTTATAAAGTCGGAGAAACAAAGTCCGGGCGAAAATAATTGATATTTTTGTATAAATAAGTAGAAATGGAATTGGATAATTCAGATAAACAAAAAGAAAACTCATCAGCCCTTAAAGTTGTGGAAGGGGTTGAGCAACCTTCACCGCTTAACGAACTGGCGCTTGGTAAGTTTCATACAAAACACAAAGGGCTGCTTTCCATTGATGAATATCTGGATGGAATCCTGAATTTTAACCGGACTATTTTCAGCAAAGCCATCACCCTGGTTGAAAGTTCCTTGCCGGCGCACCAGGCCATTGCCCAGGAATTAATTCTGAAATGCCTGCCTTATTCCGGTAATTCAATACGGTTGGGTATTACCGGCGTTCCTGGTGCCGGGAAAAGTACTTTTATTGAATCGCTTGGGATGCACCTGACCTCCAATGGTCACCGCCTCGCAGTGCTGGCCATTGATCCCAGCAGCAGCAGGTCAAAAGGCAGTATACTGGGCGATAAAACCCGCATGGAGGCACTTTCGGTTGAACCGAATGCTTTTATCCGACCTTCCCCTTCGGCCGGCTCATTGGGCGGTGTAACCCGCAAAACCCGCGAAACCATTATCCTGTGCGAAGCAGCCGGATTCGACACCATTTTCGTGGAAACGGTAGGCGTAGGGCAGTCGGAAACTGCCGTTCATTCTATGGTAGATTTCTTTTTATTGCTGATGATTTCCGGTGCCGGTGATGAACTGCAGGGCATCAAACGCGGCATTATGGAAATGGCCGATGCCATCGCCATCAACAAAGCCGATGGTGACAACAAAACCCGGGCAGCCATTGCCTGTACCATGATTAAAAACGCACTGCACCTGTTTCCACTGCCCGATTCAGGCTGGTCGCCCCCTGCGGTTACTTGTTCGTCTACCACCGGCGACGGCATCCCTGAAATCTGGGACCTGGTGAACGATTACATTACTTTTACCAGGAATAATGACTACTTTAACCACAAACGACTACTACAAGCCCGGCAGATTATGATTGATTACATCGACCGGCAGTTGCACGATAATTTCTATAACCGACCTGATATCAAACCATTGCTTCTTCAAAAGGAAGCGCAGTTGGCCAAAGGAGAAATCAGTCCTTACCAGGCGGCGGGGGAGCTGCTGGAAGCGTATTATGGGAAGTAGGAGGTAGGAAGTAAGAAATAGGAAGTAAGAAGTAGGAAGTAGGATGTATGACTAACCTAACAAGTTTCCTTCCAACTTGTTAGGTTTCTTTAGAAGTAAAAGTTCAAAGTAAAAAGGAGGCCTCCCAACAGGACGAGCCCCTTTCCCCTTGTGCCTCATTCTGCTACTTAAGAAACGAATGATTCGTATTGAAGGCCGCGCTCCATGCCCCATGCTCTTCCGCCAAAGTGGGCGGGACTCCGCTTCACTCCGTATGCTCTATGCCATGAGCCCTATGGCTTCGATACAATTTTCGGTAGCAAAATCCGATACTCAATTTATCAACAATTCCGAAAATCACTCAGCCATCGGCTCTTTGCCCTTAGCCCTGTGCTCTGTGCCCTAAAGATTCTGATCATAATATTCCGCCAGTTTCCGGTACATATGTGCCCGGTCGATGCCCCTCACATTGTGCTCGTGGGTTGGGTAAACGAAATAGTCTACTTGTTTTTTAAGTTCGATACACTTTATCAGAAACTGCAGACTGTTCTGCCAAACGACAGTATTGTCCTGCGCTCCGTGAATAATCATCAGTTTGCCTTCCAGTTTGTCTACTTTGTCGAGGATACAGGCGTTTTTATAACCATCCGGATTTTGATCCGGGGTGTCCATATAGCGTTCGCCGTACATGACTTCGTAATACTTCCAATCGGTTACCGGACCGCCGCAGGTGGCCACCTTAAATATTTCAGGATGGTTCAGTTTCAGGGTTAAGGTCATAAATCCACCATAACTCCAGCCATCTATTCCTATTCGGGAAGCATCTACCCATGGTTGAGATTTCAGATATTCAACACCTTTTAACTGGTCGGCCATTTCAAGCACACCCAGGTTGCGGTGAATGCAGCTTTCAAACTCAAAGCCTCTGCCTGCCGAGCCCCGGTTGTCGAGCGTGAAAACAATGTATCCTTTTTGGGCCAGGTAATGGTCGAAAAGACCGCCACCATTGAGCCAGCCTCCGGTTACCAGCTGCGCATGCGGGCCGCCGTATACATAAACAAGCACCGGGTATTTCTTTGCGGGGTCAAAATCGGTTGGTTTGGTCAGCCTGGCAAAAAGGTCGGTGCCATCATCGGCTTTCAGGTTTATGATACTGACTTCTCCGGTTTTGTAATCCTTCAGTGGATTAACATCTTCATGAATTACCCTGTTCAGTTTCCCTGAAAAGGAGATTAGCCGGGTACGGGAAGCCACCTCCGGATTGCTGCAGCGGGAAAGGAAATATTTACCATCTGCCCTGACAACCGGAGCCTGAACGCCTTCTTCGGTGGTTAAACGGGTGCTCTTCCCTGATTTCAGTTCGAGATAATACAGCTGGTCCTGCAGCGGACTGACAGCCGTTGAAGTATAAAACAAGCCTTTCGAATTCAGGTCAAAGCCAAGCATTTCAGTTACTATCCAGTTTCCTGAAGTCAGTTGTTTTATCAGGCTGCCGTCGCGGTTATATAAATAAAGGTGATTGAAGCCATCGCGCTGGCTTTGCCAGATAAAATTTCCATTGCCACCCGGAACAAATACCATCGGGTGCTGAGGCTCTACATAGCGTTCATTTTTCTCTTCAAAAAGAGTGCGTATAAATTTTCCTGTGGCCACATCATACTCATTCAGTTTCATGTGGTTTTGATTGCGGTTTAGCAAAGCTATGTACAATGATTTTTCATCGGGGCTCCAGGCAATGTTGGTAAGATATTGCTCTGCCGGCCGGCCGGTTTCAACGAAAATTGCAGAATTTGTAACCGGATCAAAAATCCCTACAGTTACTTCGTGGCTGGTCATGCCCGCCATGGGATACCTTATATTATGGGCTTTGGCGATGCGTTCGGTAACATCAACCAGGGGGTATTCGGTAACCATGGTTTCATCCATCCTGTAAAAGGCCAGCAGATTTCCTGCCGGAGACCAGAAAGTCCCCTTGCTGATGCCAAATTCATTGCGGTGCACGGTCTGTCCGTTGACGATTCCTTTATTTGCATCATTTGTTACTGGAAAATCTTTCTTTCCATCACTGATAAAAAGGTTGTTATCAATGGTATAGGCGATAAACCTGTTGCCTGGAGCCAATTCCGGATTACCCGCTGTTTCAGGAAGGGAGAAGCGCTGTTTCAGTATTTTTTCGGTCACATTAAATTCAAACCAATCGTTACCGGAAGTGAAGGCGCAAGTATTCTCATTCTCCCACAAAATATATGGAAACCTTTTCAGTTCTTCCTTTTCCAGTCCAACCATACAGGTATTTAAATCGCTAAGCCTCAGCAATGTATCAATGGTTTCATTGGTTGTATTACCTGCAGTTAATGATTTGGAATCCTGCCATGTATAGGTGTCACTGTTGCCTTTCCATTGCAGGTTACTTAATGACGAAGGATATAGCTTTCGATTGGAAGCAATTTCTTCAGGTATAAAAAGTTTGTCCTGGGCTGTCGCAGTTACAAAAAGCCATAAGAGTAGCTGGAAGGTGATGAATTTATGCATTGTAGGAAATTTTCAGGTTATTAATTTATGGTCTCTTTTACTGCCCGGCAAATCTCATGGATTAGTCCCGGATCGTTTTCAAATGCATTGCCAATTACGAGAATGTCAGCTCCGGCGGCAGCACTTTCTGCTGCTTTCTCTGGTGTCCGGATACCGCCACCAACCATTAATGGGATCTCTATGCTTTGTTTAACGTGGCTGATCATTTTTGTCGAAACCGGATTAATAGCACCACTACCGGCATCCATAAAAATCAGTTTAAGCCCGAGCATTTCTCCTGCCATTGCAGTACACATGGCAATATCCTCCTTGTCGTGCGGAATAGGGTCGGAGTTACTCATATAAGATACGGCGGTTGGTCTTCCGCTTTCGATCAGCATATAACCGGTTGAGATCACTTCAAGCGGACTTAATTTCAGATAAGGTGCAGAAATTACATGCCGCCCGATCAGCATTTCTGCATTCCGGCCCGAAATTAAGGATAGAAAAAGGATTGCATCTGCCTTCCAGCTCATTTGCAGCGTATTGCCAGGGAAAAGAATCACCGGAATTCCGGCTACTTCCTTAAGGATGCGGACACATTCATCAAGCTGGTTATTAATCAACAGACTTCCACCAACAAAAAAATAATCCGCACCGCTCTCGCTGGCTGATTTTGCCAGTGTTTTGATAGATTTGTTGTCTAGTTTGTCAGGATCGATCAGAACTGCGAGTTGTTTAAGCCCTGCAGCGCTTTTGTCTTGCATTGTTTTATAAACAGGCATATATTTAGCTTATAATTTATAGCTGCACGTGCACAGAAATCTGTTTTTGCCTTTAGTGAAAGCGACAGTTTCTCTGATTGAAAGCGTATTCATTAAACCAACTCTACTGGTGCAAATGTCTTATTTTTTCTGATACTAAATGGTTCTGTTCAACTGAATTATAAAACCAGCTTAATTTTGATTAAAACAATCTGTAACTTTGCCGTCCCAAAAACGATAATAATCTGAACATGAAAGAAATGATTGCTGAAGTTTCCAATTATAAAGTAAAAGATATAAACCTTGCTGATTTTGGTCGCAAGGAAATTGAAATTGCTGAGAAAGAAATGCCGGGTTTAATGGCTATCCGTAAAAAATATGCCGATGAAAAACCCTTAAAAGGAGCCAGGATTACCGGTTCATTGCATATGACCATTCAAACGGCTGTGTTGATAGAAACCCTTACCGAACTGGGCGCCGATGTCCGTTGGGCCAGTTGCAATATTTTTTCAACACAGGATCATGCTGCTGCAGCAATTGCAAAGGCTGGTATTCCTGTTTTTGCCTGGAAAGGTGAAACACTGGAAGAATATTGGTGGTGTACCCTGCAGGCGCTGTCATTTCCGGGTGGCCTTGGCCCCAACCTTATTGTAGATGATGGTGGCGATGCAACCCTGCTTGTTCATAAAGGCTACGCAGCTGAAGGAGATCCGAAATTACTGGAAGCTGCCGGCTCCAATGCTGAGGAAGCTGCCATTATGAAGACACTCCGCGAAACTTATGTGGAGGACAATACCCGCTGGACCAGGGTTGTCAAAGAACTCAAAGGCGTTTCAGAAGAAACCACCACCGGCGTTCACCGCCTTTACCAGATGATGGAAGCCGGAAAATTACTTGTACCTGCTATTAATGTTAATGACTCTGTTACAAAATCGAAATTCGACAATCTTTATGGTTGTCATGAATCACTGGCCGATGGCATCAAACGGGCAACCGATGTGATGCTTGCGGGCAAAGTAGTGGTTGTTCTCGGATTTGGCGATGTAGGTAAAGGTTGTGCCAGGTCGATGCGTTCTTATGGTTCACGGGTTATTGTTACCGAAATTGATCCGATTTGTGCGCTACAGGCCGCTATGGAGGGTTTTCAGGTTACTACCATCGATGAAGCACTCACCGAAGGCAATATCTATGTTACGACAACCGGTAACCGGGACGTTATAACACTTGGGCACATGAAGCAGATGAAAGATCAGGCTATTGTTTGTAACATAGGTCACTTTGACAATGAAATTCAGGTTGATAAACTCAATGAAGCGCCGGGAGTTCAAAAGATTAACATCAAACCCCAGGTTGATAAATATGTTTTCCCCAAAGGGAATGCCATTTATATGCTTGCCGAAGGTCGGTTGGTCAATCTTGGCTGTGCCACAGGTCATCCCTCATTTGTTATGAGTAACTCTTTTTCAAATCAGGTGTTGGCTCAGCTTGACCTCTGGAACGGCAATTATGAAGTGGGCGTGTACCGTTTACCAAAAAGACTCGACGAAGAAGTAGCAAGGTTGCATCTTGAGCAGATTGGGGTAAAACTCACCACCCTTACTGAGGAGCAATCGGCCTATCTTGGTGTACAGAAAGACGGACCATACAAGCCTGAGCATTACCGGTACTAGGAAGTAAAGCTCAAAGCTCAAAGTAAAAAGTCTAAAGTCTAAAGTAAAAAGTCTAAAGTAAAGTAAAAAGTTTACCCGAAGTAACGCAGTGTAGGCTGGCCTTCCATTTATGTTACAGGCCAGCAGGTAAAAAAATAAACCCGTATACTAAAAACCTTCCTGGTCGCTGAGGCCGGGAAGGTTTTTTATTATTTCAAGATTTCGTTTTAGGTTCGATAAAGACGGGTTTAATTCGATACAATCAGCGAATACCCGTCATACCTGGTTCTGTATTGCTTAAGACCGACCGGGGCCGGACCTTCAATCGGAGATCCGTCTGTTAGTATAAATCTGGATCCACAGGAAGGGCATTTGGCAATGATTCCGGAGGTTTCTACTTCAACCCGCCCATCTGCTTCCAAAGGATCGAAAGGACAGGCCCGCTCAAATGCAAGAAATTCTTCGTGCATTAACCGGTAGATGATCACACCTTTATATCCTCCTGTAAAATACTCCCAGCCACCGTCAGGAATAAAATCCAGCGTATTTGGGTAAATGGTGAAGTTCACATAAACATATGGAATTTCTGTACCCTCATTTTCTTTATCGCAGGCGGTGAAAAATATTGGAAGCAAAAGTAATATCAGAAAGGCAGAAGCAGTTTTTCTCATGATCAGGAATATAGTTAGCCAATTAACGGTCGCGGTGTAATAATATTTTAGCAAAAAGTCGTTCTATAGTATTAAAACAAAGAATATGTTTAAAAGTGCAAAGATAATCCTGTTTTTTATAATTATATCAGCCATAGCTCTTAACGCTTGCAGTTTGTTGAAACCCAGCAGCAGGGATAAAGCGATGGCGAATGAGCGGAATGAACAGAAAGCTGCTGCAAGGGAAATCCGGGCAGTGGAGAAGGCCCATTACAAAGCTCAGCCCCCTGAAACAAGAAAAATGATGAAGAAAAGCCGAAAGAGTTCCAGAAAGCTCAATGAGGGGAAAATGAAATAGGCCAACTGAGTATCAGGAATCAGCAATATTATCTTCATAATTTACTTTAGCTGAGTGATATTTTAATTTTTAAACAGCTATATCCACTTTCTTTATTATTTTTACACAATCAACAAAAAGCTTCGTGTGATGGATGATTTTCTCTATATAATAATAGGTATACTATGGGTTGCTTATTCGCTATACAGTAATAAGCAGAAACAGGATAAGAAGCGGGCTGCCCGTGAGGCACAGGGGATTCCCTCAACTCAGGAGTCGCCACCCAAAAGATCATTGCTTGAGGAGATATTAATGGGAGAGCTAAGGCCTGTTCAACCTACACCTGAGGCATTAGAAGAGGAGTGGGAGCCTGAATATACCAATGCTCCTGAAGCGGTAAGTCTTGAGACAATAAAAACAGAAGCAGAGTCACTTGAAGTTATAACTGATGAGGTTCCGGCCAATTACTTCGAAAAAGAGTATGCAGGCAGAAAGGAAGAACGAAGTGACAATCTTCATGCAGATAATGAAACCATTGATGAAACCGAGGAACATGAGTTCGAGATAGCCCGCAATTTTGACATCAGGACAGCTGTAATTTACGCTGAAATCCTTAATCCACGGTATATTTAGCGATCTTTCAAATTTGTTCGATCAATGCTCTAAAAAGTTTTGGAGCATAAATTATTTTATTATTACCTTTACCCCCTTTTAAAGGTAGAAGCGACACACAAGTACATCTAACATAAAATTTCATTGGTATGATCAGAAATCTACTACTAACTATTGGGTTGGTGCTGATTGCAAGCCTTTCGGTATTCTCTCAATCGGGAACCCTGAAAGGAAAAGTGATCGATAAGACCACGAAGGAACCCATTCCTTTCGTGAATATTATCGTTGAACTAGGAGGGACCCGGGCCGGTGGCACCACCTCGGACTTTGATGGAAACTACACGATCAAGCCGATTACGCCAGGTAAATATGACCTCAAGGCAACCTTCGTTGGATTCAAGCCAGTCCTTATTAAAGGGATCGTGGTAAAATCTGACCAGATTTCATATTCAAATGTTGACATGGAATCAACCATGATTGAGATCGAGACCTTTGAGGTTGTCGATTATAAAGTTCCCCTTATCGATAAGGATAAAACCTCGGTAGGAGCAACCATGACATCCGAAGAGATTGCAAAAATGCCTAACCGCTCAGCCAATGCCATTGCAACCACTGTGGGAGGTGTGTTCTCGGCCGATGGTGAACGTGGAAGTGTCCGCGGTCAGCGCGCTGAAGGTACAGTAATGTACATCGACGGTATCAGGGTTCGTGGTTCATCTTCTTTGCCTGAATCTGCCATTGAGCAGGTTTCTGTTATCTTATCGGGAGTTCCGGCTCAATACGGAGATGCTACCGGAGGTATTATCAATGTAACAACAAAAGGTCCCAGCAGAGAATTTGGTGCCGGTATCGAATTCCAGACTTCACAATTCCTTGATGCCTATGGCTATAACAGGCTGGGAGTGAACCTCCAGGGCCCCTTGTTATGGTCAAAAGATGAAGAAGGAAAGAAAAAGAATGCAATTCTTGGATATTTTTTAGCCGGCGAGCTTACTTACAACGAGGACAGCAGGCCAACAGCTACCGGTATTTACAAAGTTAAGGATGATATTCTGCGCGAGCTTGAACTGAATCCTCTTCGCCTTTCAGGTTCAGGATTTGGCACCTATTATAATTCCAATTTTATCCACAAAAGCGATCTGGAATATGTAAAAGCAACACCAAATACAAACAATCTGGATTTTAACGCTTCAGGAAAATTAGACATTAAGACAGGACCGAATATCAACCTGTCTCTTGGCGGATCAATTAATTACAGTGATGGAAGCCAGTTTAGCTTCGCCAATTCAATGTTTAATTACAAAAAAAATGTTCAGGTTATCGACAATACCTGGAGGGTTTTTGGCCGGTTTACACAGCGTTTCCCGGTTGCCAAGGATAGTAAGTCGTTGGTTAAGAATGTATATTATTCTATTCAGGCCGACTATACCAAATACAACCAGACTGTTCAGGATCCCGATCATAAAGACAATCTCTTTAACTATGGATACCTGGGGAAATATGAAACCTCTAAAATTAAATCCTATGAATACGGACTTGATACGGTTTCAGGTTTAACAGGCTATATCCACAACGGATTCAGGGACACTTTAATTGCTTTCACCCCATCTGACGTAAATAGTATCACCGCCAATTACACCAGGCAGTATTATGAACTTTATCCAAGAACTGAGGGTTATCATGATAACCTGAATAACATTATTTCAGGGGGCGGTTTGCTCAACGGAATGGGTGCTCCTGCAGTTTATGGTATATGGGGCAGCGCTGGCGGGATTCAGACTAATTATACTGTAGTAGACAACGAGCAATATGCAATTAATGCCAATGCATCCGCGGATATAGGAAACCATGCGCTACAATTCGGTTTTATTTATGAGCAGCGCATCGATCGTTTTTATACCTATGCACCTGTAGGTCTCTGGAGTCTGATGAGAGGTCTCACCAACTCACATATTGAGCAGCTTGATGTGCAAAATCCTAATCTGGTTACCCTGGATGGCGTATTTCAGGATACCATCTATTTTGACCGTAAATATGACGCTCAGTCACAGCGCTATTTTGACATCAGCCTTCGCCAGAAACTTGGCTTGCCTGTTGATGGCACCGATTGGATTGATGTTGATTCCTATGACCTCAACAGTTATACCATGAATTATTACGATGCCGAAGGTAAACGTCACACCGTGGCACTTGCCGATGCATTGTCAATTGATATGTTAAGTCCGGATGAACTTTTTGACAATGGAAATTTGTTGGTTAATTATGGAGGTTACACCTATACCGGCGATAAGACCAAACTTAAAGACAGTCCGAGTTTCGACGACTTTTTTACCAAACGTGATGAGAATGGAATGTATACCCGTGAAATTGCTCCTTTTACCCCTATTTACATGGCAGGTTACATCCAGGACAAATTTGCATTTGAAGACCTGATTTTCAACATTGGACTCAGGGTTGACCGTTTCGACGCCAACCAGCAGGTACTCACCGATCCTTACACCTTATATCCGGCGAAATCTGTTTCAGAAGTTAACGATCTGGGTACTCATCCGGCTAATATGGGCAGCGATTATACTGTTTATGTAGACAACATGAGTACGCCAACTACTATTATGGGTTATCGCGATGGGGATACCTGGTATAGTGCCGAAGGGCTGGTGGTGACCGATCCTTCTATATCACTTGATGCCGGCAACGGTGTTACACCTTACCTGGTTGACCGCAATAATGTGGAAGTAACTTCCAAAGCTTTCAGCGATTATGAGCCTCAGATTTCTGTTATGCCGCGTATTTCTTTCTCATTCCCTATCTCTGATGAAGCTTTGTTCTTTGCACATTACGATGTGTTAACCCAGAGGCCGACTTATGCCTTGAGAATGAGCCCGCTCGATTATTATTTCCTGCCAATAACCGGTAGTCCTGACATTAACAATCCAAACCTGAAGCCTGAGAAAACCATCGACTACGAACTTGGATTCCAGCAGCGCTTGTCACCGAGTTCGTCAATGACCATTTCAGCATATTACCGCGAAATCAGGGATCAGATCCAGGCTTTCCGTTATACAGCTGCTTATCCAAAGACTTATTATTCATACAATAATATCGACTTCTCGACCGTAAAAGGTATGACGGTAACCTATGACCTGAGGCGTACAAGTAACGCCAGGGTGAGAGCCAGCTATACCCTGCAGTTTGCCAACGGAACAGGATCAAATCCGGAATTTGCCAAAGGCCTTATCCAGACCGGCCAGCCCAACCTTCGTACTTTGTTCCCACTCAGTTTCGACCGTCGTCATGCTATTAACCTGATGCTTGATTATCGTTTCGCAGAAGGTAAAGAATATAACGGTCCGGTTATCAGACGTAAGAAAACCGATGCTGCTGGTGCAGAGATTATTAAAACCACCCAGTTGTTGCAAAATACCGGTGTTAACTTTACCATCTTTGGCGGTTCAGGTACTCCTTATACCCGTTCCAGTAAAATTGTTCCAATCGGACAAACAGGTATTATCGAAGGTTCGATCAACGGTTCGCGTTTACCCTGGCAGTTCAGGATTGATGGACGTATTGATAAAGACATCAATATTCAGTGGAGCGAAAAGCGTGCTTCTTACCTGAATGTGTACGTTCAGGTGTTGAATATTCTTGATTCCCAGAATATCCTGAATGTTTACAGTGCGACCGGTAACCCTGACGATGATGGCTATCTGGCTGCAGCTGAATATCAGAATCTTATCAATACTCAGTTAGATCCTCAGTCATACCGTGATTTATACAGTATTCGTGTAAACAATCCCGGTAACTACAGTTCGCCCCGTCAGATCAGACTGGGAGTTGTGTTGAATTTCTAATTGGTCAGCCTGTTTCAATCGGGTTTATAAAATTTTAAAGATTTCAAGAAAACCATCAAATTATGAAAAATATACTCCGCATACCTCTGGTTGTTTTGCTCGGTATCTTATTGGCACTGCCCGGCTATGCCGATTACTATAAAGGAGCGGTCAATAAATCAGCAGCAATTGTAAAGGCTACTGCAGCCGGTTGTTTACCGGGAGCAGGCTTCAAGTATCTTGAAGTAAACAATGTTCGCACCCGTATCAACACCGGTGGTGATATGTGGTGGGACTTTGAAGTTGCACAGTATGAAATTCCGAAAGGATCAAGCAAGACTTCCATGTTCTCCGCAGCATTGTGGATTGGAGGAATTGACGTTAATGACCAGTTAAAACTTGCCGCGTTAAAATTCCGTCAGGGACCAAACGCAGGGAGCCCTGGATCAGGTAACGATTTCTGGCCTGGTCCGTTAACCATTGATGGCACAGCTGCCATTAGTGAGGCAGAATGCGCTGCCAGGGATAAGTTATATCCGATAACAAGGACTGAAATTGACGAGTACCTCGCCTGGTGGGCTAACAAAGCCGCTTATCCGGGATACCAGATTCCAACCTCTATTATGGATTGGCCGGCGCATGGAGATATTACCCAGAAGCAGAGTTATTATCTTGCCCCTTTCTTCGACCGCGGCTCAGATGGTGACTACAACCCTGAAGATGGTGATTATCCTTATTATGATATCTCAAATGAGCTTTGTCATTCCAGCACACCTACCAAAGAAGATGAAGAAGGTATCGTTGTCGGAGGACTTCTTTCCGATCAGGTTATTAAAGGAGACGCTACCTTATGGTGGGTTTTCAACGACAAAGGAAATATTCACACTGAAACACAGGGAACACCTATCGGACTTGAAATCCGTGCCCAGGCATTTGGATTCGCAACCAACGATGAGATCAATAACATGACTTTTTACAGTTATGAAATTATCAATCGTTCAACATACCGCCTAACAGGAACTTATTTCAGCCAGTGGGTTGATACAGACCTGGGTTTCGCAACCGACGACTATGTTGGCTGTGATGTTGATCGCGGACTTGGGTATTCCTATAATGGAAAACCAAAGGATGGCGATGGTCAGTTCTGGGCATATGGTGATCAGCCACCTGCTATTGGTGTTGACTTTTTCCAGGGCCCTTATATGGATCCTGACGGTTCTGATAATCCTTCATTTAAAGGTGACGGTCTTCTAGGACCATCATTCAATGGCGAATGTAGCCTGGTTGGGTTAAGTGGTTCCTCAATGACAATGGAATATGGAGACCCTGATAACCTTCAGACTGGTAATTTTATTGTAAGATCTGAAGCCATTAATGGTGTGAACTTTGGTAATGGCATTGTTGATGATGAACGTTTTGGAATGCGCAGGTTTGTTTACCACAACAATTCTGATGCTCCCGGCCCCTATATGCAGGACCCGAGTTATGCCCCTCAGTACTACAATTACCTGAAAGGTATCTGGCTTGATAATACCAAGATGCTTTATGGAGGAAACGGACACGTTTCTACAGGCGCTTACGGCCCTGAATGCGACTTTATGTTCCCGGGAGATACTGATGTTTGCGATTGGGGTACAGGTGGACTTCCGCCAAACGGAGCAAAATACTGGACAGAAGAAGTTGCAAAGAATAAAGAAGGCGACCGCCGTTTTATGCAGTCAGCTGGTCCCTTCATCCTGGAGCCAGGCGCTGTAAATTATATCACCGTTGGTATTCCATGGGCACGTGCTGCTTCCGGAGGACCCTGGGCTTCAGTTGAATTACTTCAGGTTGTTGACGATAAATGTCAG
>JAAXUD010000646.1 GCA_013336205.1 Lentimicrobium sp.
GAAGGAAAAGGATGTACCCAATCTCTGCCTTGCCGACTTTATTGCCCCGGCCGAAACCGGCCTGCGCGATTATATCGGGTTCTTTGCAGTAACGGCCGGACTTGGTGTAGAAAAGCATGCGGAAAAGTTCGTTGCTGAAAATGACGATTACAGTGCCATCATGATCAAAATCCTGGCCGACCGCCTGGCTGAAGCCTTCGCAGAAACGCTGCATTACTATGTACGAAAGGAATACTGGGGTTATGCACCGGACGAAAATCTGCCGATGGAGCGCATCCTGACCGAGGAGTACCAGGGCACGCGCCCGGCTCCGGGTTACCCTGCCTGCCCCGAACACAGTGAAAAGCGCAAACTCTTCGATCTGCTGCACGTCGAAGAATCAGGCATTCAACTCACCGAAAACTTTGCGATGTATCCGGCTTCCTCGGTGTGCGGTTATTACTTTACCCATCCGGGCTCTCAATACTTCAATGTAGGCCGCGTCAGTGTTGACCAGGTGACAGACTATGCTGTCCGTAAGGGAATGACTGTGGAGCAGGTGGAGAAGCTGCTGGCCCAGAATCTGAATTACTGATTTTGAAAAAAGTTGGCAGTGGGCAAGAGGCAGTAGGCGAAACAATCATTTACAGATTGATAGCGGTTAAAAATTGGCAGTTGGCAAGGTGCAGCAGGCAAAAAACAAATGGCAAAAAGTACTATGGGAATTAATGACACTATCATTCAACATCAAAAAAATCATGCGAATTTCAAAAAAAATGCAAAGCCTGTTATTTTACAATGCAGGGACATGATATGTCGCGTCCATAATCTCTGACAATTATTCGATTTCATAATCTCTTTGCCAACTGCTTTTTGCCAACTGCCAGCTAAATCTAATTGCTGCTTACCGAAAATACAACAATAATAATGCTTGCCAAGCCCCTGGATCCTGAATGAGATAGCCTACTGCCCTTTGCCTACTGCCAACTATATTAAATTGCTTTTTACCTGAAAATACAACAATAATGAGACTAACCGACCACATTGCCCGCCGGAATGGCAAAACACTTTTCAGCTTCGAGCTGTTGCCACCGCTTAAAGGTGAAAATTTTGAATCGATCAGCCAGACGATCGATCCGTTGATTGAATTCAAGCCGGCAGCTATTGACGTGACCTATCACCGGGAAGAAATCATCTACAAAGAGCGTGAAGACGGGCTGATTGAAAAACGAACGGTAAGGAAACGGCCCGGAACGGTCGGAATATCTGCTGCCATCAGGTTTAAGTACAACATCGATGTTGTTCCGCACATTATCTGTGGGGGCTTCACCCGCGAAGAAACGGAGAATGCGCTGATCGACCTCTATTTCCTGGGCATTCACAATCTTTTATTGATCCGTGGCGACAATCCGGTTGGTGAAAAAGTTTTCCGGCCTGAACCCAATGGCAATCATTATGCACTTGAACTGGTTAAGCAAGCGGTTAATATGAACCAGGGCATTTACCTCGAGGAGGAAATTGTCAATGCGCATCCAACCGGTTTTTGCATCGGGGTGGCCGGCTATCCCGAGAAACATGCCGAAGCGCCAAATATGGCTGCCGATATAGCCCACCTGAAAGAAAAAGTTGACGCAGGTGCCAGCTATGTGGTTACCCAGATGTTCTTCGACAATGCTGCTTTCTTCAGGTTTGAAAAAGCTTGCCGCGAGGCAGGAATTACAGTCCCCATTATTCCGGGAATCAAGCCTTTGTCAACCAAATCACAACTCTCAGCTTTACCCAAAACATTCTCAATCGACCTGCCTGAAGCCCTGTTTAAAGAAGCAGAAAAATGCAGCAATAATCAGCAGATCCGGCAATTAGGCGTTGAGTGGGCGGTCGCCCAGAGCCGCGAATTAATTCAGGCCGGTGTGCCGGTGCTGCACTTTTATACCATGGGGAAAAGCGATAATATCCGGAAGATTGCGGAGTCAGTTTTCTGAAATTCATCCTTAAAAACAGGTTGAGGTTGAGGTTGAGGTTGAGGTTGAGGTTGAGGTTGAGGTTGAGGTTTAACGAAGTAGGGACACGACATGTCGTGTCCCTATTTTCACAATACAAGCATTGTATCTCATTCATTCATATTAAGTTTTACCATACACAAGAATAGCCAGTATCATTGATAAAACAGCTGCTTATAAAACCGGTTAAAATGATAAAAACATCCAGCTAAAAAAAACTCAATTGTAACCATATTCGTCCGGTGATAAAAGATCGCAGTATTGAATTGCCTTCAAACACCTGGATTCCTGCGATGTACATGAATCGTAACTTACATTTGGTTTTTACCATCGCCTGTTATGTTCATCGGGAAAAACGTCACCCTGCCGATGCTGGGATGATGGCAGGATTTTGCTGATTTTTTTGGATGACTTACTAATCTTTATCCAATTGAATGGTTACCTGATATTAAATTTTCAGAAAGATATCAACAACAACCGGTTGCGGAACCGGTTGAAATCCGAAAACGTTTGCGGAACCGGAAAGTCTATTGACTCAGCTATTTACATAATATATATTTGCCTCCCACAACAAGGCAATTTAATGTCTGAATAACAGGGTTGAACAGAC
>JAAXUD010000146.1 GCA_013336205.1 Lentimicrobium sp.
CAAAAAATCTGAAAGCTCTTTTTCAATGGTCATTATATTAATATACAGGTAATCATTGGGTTGAATTAAATATTCAGTCAGTATGTTTGGATCCCCAACGAACTGGTTTGAGTAGGCGCTGTCATTAATGTTTTCATACTGAAGTAGATGCAGTTTTGATTGCGGAATACAGGAGGTAAACATAAATTGAATTACAATTAAAAGAAACACTAATCTTTTAATCACCTTCATTGCAACTGATCCTTTATTATTCATGGGAAAGCAATATAGTTTAACATAAATATATGTCTTTAAGCGGCTAAAGTAATGGCATTCTTTCCATTTTTGTAAAGAAAAATCAAGAGTAAAGCGATTTCAGGAAAATACGCTACGCCATAAGGATTAAAAATAACTACTATTCACTTGTATTCAAAATTATTGTGTAAAGCAGCTTCTTAAACTGACTGTTTGATAAAGCTGAAAAATAAAGCGAATGATTTAACTACAGGCATTTCAATATTACTCTCAATAAATCGAGTTTATCCAGCGGTTTAATCAGAATTCCTTTAAAGTTGCCGTTTACAATGTTATCAGCAAGTGATTCCTGGGAGTAGGCAGTTTGTGCTATAAAAGGTATATTAACATAATCCGGCCATCTTATTTCAATTTCGCGCTTAAGCCGGATTCCATCCAATGGTTCAGGTAACCCGATATCCATTAATATCAGATTGAATATCAAACCCTTATTATAATACATTTCAATCAAATTCAATGCTTCATTGCCAGAGTAAGCGACCAATACTTCAGCAATACCCTTCAAAAAAACATTCAGTACTTTAACATTAATCTTATCATCTTCAACCAGCAGAATTTTAATATTCTTTTGTTTTATTTGATTTTCCAGCGAAACTTCAAGGTCTTTTATTGAGACAGCCTGATTCATAGAGAAAGCCAGTGTTACAATTTCTCCATAATGATCTCCTGTGTGAAAAAAAATCTTGCCTTCCAGCAGGTTAACATTTCTAATTAATTCAGCCAGTTCAGGGACATCATCAAATAGTTGATTTTTAAAATTATACGCTGGCTGCGAACTCTCCCTTTTTATAAGGTTAATAATATTTTGAGGTATATCCATTCCTATATTATCGATGATTATCAATAACATACCACTTATTTCATCTACTTTAACTTCTATAATTACACTATGGGATCTTGAAAATCTGATTGCTTTTTGAATTAGAAAGAACAAGACATTGTTTAACCGGTCTTCATTGGTTAAAAAAGTAAAATTCCTTGTTTGCTTTATTTCAAAATCAATATTTTGAACCTTAGCCTGGTTGTTCAGCAATATTTTTATCTTTTGAAGCAGGAGCCCGATATCAACAGACTCCATAGAAACCCCAATGTCGTTTATTCTACCAGAATCATTAGAAACATCGAGAATTGATTTTAATTGTTTGCTGTTTTTTATGATACCACTGACATAAGCATTGATTCGGGGATCATTTTGAATAATTTCTTCCTGCATGAGAATGGATCCAAATCCTAAAATTCCATTGAGGGTAGTTCTCAGAAAATGTTGCTGATCCTTGCTCCAGGAGGCTAAATTTGGCTGACCAGGAGAGTTCACAATAGGTTGTGGTGCCTGTTTAGCTGGATTTAGATTAACTTCCCGTTCAACCTCCCTGGTTTCAACTTTTGATTCCCGTACAATCCCTAAAAATTTTTGTCCTTCAATTTCTTTAAATTCAAGTTCAACCAGGATCAGATAATTTGTTGATCCTAAGAAATAAAAATTTTCCTTAAATTCAGTGAAATTGCGGGCATCCATTGGATTTGAATTCCCTGAAATGGTAAAGAACAGATTACGCACTGAAACTTCAGTGATATCAAGCTCATTGTATCCTGTATACTTTTCAAACTCACTATTAATCAGAAGAATATCTCCGTCTGAATCAGCAAGAAAACAGCATTCACTCTTCCCTTCAATAAGAGAACGATAATATTGTTTATTGGCCAATTGCTTCCTGAGCTTTCGGTCTTTATTTCCAAAAGATGATAAAATAGTAAATCCTCCCGGTTAAGTTGTCAAAAAGTAAATTTGCAACACTCAGCAAAAATAGCAAATATAAAATTAGTCACTTAGCCTTTAGGAAGGTGTTTAAGAATAATTTCATGAAACTTTTCAGCAATAACATCCCAATCAAATTCATGATCAAAACAATGGCGCGTTGACTTACTTAATGGAATATACTTTTCCTGATAATCCGTAAAAATTTCCTGAATTTTATCGGCATATTCTGTCCCTTTTGCCTCCAGAGAAAACCTGTAGCCATTGACCCCATCAATAACAGCTGCACCTGTTCCACCGGTATTTGTTGTTAGAGAGGGTATGCCAAATGCACTTGCCTCAACAAACACAACGCCAAAGCATTCGGCCCTGGTCGGAACAATAAGAAAATGCTGCTCCTGAAATAATGCTTCAAACAGGGCATATTCAGCTGGTTTATTCTTATCCAGAAATGGGATTACCACCATGTCCTTGTCCATTATGTATTCAGGTGGTTGGCAACCGCAAATAGTAAGGGTGCTTTTTAAACCTCGCTTTTTAAGCTCCTGAAATGCATCGAATGCGATCTGCCCTCCCTTCCGTTCCCATTCTACCCCAAGAAACAGTAATTTGCAGATATCCTTGTTTTTCTGCGTATTTACTGCGTTTTTAAATGAGTAATTATCCATATTCGGACCAAACGGCAAAAGATGAACCTTCTCAGGATCAACCTTATATTTTGAAGTAGCGGATTCAGATGCCCACTGTGAGGTAAAAATGCATACGGACGCCCGATTCAGCGCAAGATTTTCAATATAGTTGCCCTCTCTGATTGAAATTGACATAAAGTTCGAAAACCATTCATAATATCCATAAATGTTGTCGAAGGTAGCATCAGTATAATAAACAATTGGGATTGATGTTTTTAACAAAGCAATTTCAGTCGAAGCCCTTGGGGCAAAAATAAAATCGTATGTTTTCCCTTTCAGCATCTTTTTGAATTGCCTGGCATATAGATAAGAAATGAAAAAACTGTGGTCAATATTATAACGCTTGTAAAACTTTCGCGAGATCCGGTTCAGATATCCTTTTAGTATCTTTCGGTTTTTAACAGGCCCAAGCACTTCGACACTCTCAAAATGTAATTTCAACATTTTTAAAAAGTTATACGATACACCAGAAAGAATTTTTCTGTCAGTCGGGTCAAAAGATGATAGGAAAGCTATCCGGTAGTTATATTTTTCTTGCATTTTCCGAAAAATAGCATGAAGTGATGACTCAAAGTTGAGAATTTTATCTTTATGAATGACATTTCATAGGAAGTTGACATAAACTCTTTTTTATTACCCCGGTTAAAAAATAACTAAATAGTTCTATATTTGCTTTCATTAGCGAGTAGAGTCGGGAATTCTCTGAAATCATAATAATGGTGAAGGCAACCTAATTTACTTAAAATGCAACTCAACTTAATCTTTGGTTTGTTTACCGCAGATATTCTTTATTCCATTCTTGGGACATTTATTGGTGGATTGATAATCACTGCATTTTGCATTCCTGTTATCATAAAATTAAGTAAAAAGTATAATCTGGTTGATAATCCGGATCACCGGAAACTTCACAAAGATCCAATTCCAACACTTGGAGGTTTTGGATTTTTTATAGGGTTTATTGTACTTTCGTTGATATGGATGATAGTTTATGGTAATTTATCAGATGGAATACTTTTTCTGGGATTGATAATCCTTTTCATTACTGGTATTTTTGATGATTTGAAGGATTTAAGAGCATCGCTTAAATTTTTGATTCAGATTATCGTAGCATTGGTTATTGCTTATTATGGTTTTAGAATAGAATCTCTGAATGGAGTATTTGGAATAGAGCAAATGCCGGTTATTGCGCAATATGCATTCTCAATCTTGCTGATTGTTGGACTAACAAATGCCTTTAACCTGATTGATGGCATTGATGGATTGGCTGGTGGTCTTGCGTTTATCAATTCTGTTGTTTTAGGTGCTATTCTCCTTTATCAGAATAATATAATGTATAGCCTTCTGGCTTTCTCGTTTGCCGGCGCTTTATTTGGTTTTTTGATTTATAATTTTAATCCGGCTAAAATCTTCATGGGTGATACAGGATCACTAATTGTTGGTTTTCTGATGGCTATTTTTGGAATTGTCGTTATAAAAGGTGGTGCAACAACTGATGCTGTATCAGGTGATACCCGAAGTTTAACCATTGTAGTGGTTGGCATTCTGCTGCTTCCGGTTTATGATACACTCAGAGTTTTTACCGAACGGATCATGAAGAAAAATTCTCCCTTTAAACCCGACAAAACACATGTTCATCATTTGCTGATTGAAACCGGCGCTAACCACAAGAAAGCTGCAATAATTCTCTATATCTCTGATATATTGATTATTACACTAGCATTTCTTTTAAGAAACTTCAATCCTTCTTTGTCAATTCTTCTGCTATTCATTCTTGCAGCTGTTCTCTCTGAAAGCATCAACCTGAAGAGATGGTTAATAGAACTGGCAAAAGGGCAGAAGGCAGAAGAGGAAAAGAATAAAATAACTTCAGAAAACAGATTTCTTGAAGATATTCTCGATGATAAAGAATAACCCGTTTACAAATGGAAAAAAAAGACTTAATTTTTTTAGTAGAGGACAATCCGATCTTTTCATCAACAACCAGCAAAGGACTTGAAAAGGAATTGGGATTTGATGTAATGGTATTTAATACAGGTGAGCAATTGCTCAAATATACCAGCGAACATCCGGATGTTCTACCATCTCTTGTTATTCTGGATTTTTATCTCAATAGTGAAGACCCCAATGCCATGAATGGGGGCGAAGTACTGGCAAAACTTAAAGATCCTGTCAACCGTAATAATCCATTTCGCAAAACACCGGTTATTATGCTTTCATCTGCAGATGAACTGAGTACCGCTGTTACACTGCTTAAAAAGGGTGCTACAGATTATATCCTTAAGGATGAGGTTTTCTTTGATAATTTAAAAAAGACCATTAATACGATCTTAAATATTCGAAATTATCAGGCTGAAATTCAATTACATAAAGGCAAGGCTGAAAACTACAAAAAGCGCCTGCTCTTAATGGGGGTAATTATTGTGGCTCTATTGGGTATTGTACTGTACTTGTTTTTGAAATAAAAGGATGTTACTTCGGGCTTTTTTTATTTTTGATAACCTTCAATCAGTTAGTGAAATGAAATTGGGCTCATTCCGATAAGAACTGCCTGATCTCCTGCAAATAAACTTTTGGTTGTTCGATACCTATTGAATGACCAGCCCCATAGACAATCACTAACCGGTGATTTTTAAACAACTGTAAGTACTCATTCGCATAACCCCATTTTATTCCATCACATTGCCCTCTCAGCAACAGAACCGGAATATTGCTATTAGCTAATTTTTGCCGGATGTCAGGGACTTTGTTAAAACTCTGAGCTGTTTTTATCATTGAATAATATCCTGACCCACTTTCAATATTGTTAACCTCCGACAAATATGAAGTATCACAAACTGTCGATTTACCCATTTCGTGGTTCAGTAAAGTTGAAAAGGCGTCCATTTCCTTATCTGAGGCCAGTTTCCAATTAAAGAACCGTGCGCAGAATTCAACAACGCTGGCTCTGATATTGTAAATTTTATCCTTTCCCTGCCGATTTGTATAAGTTGGAGAGATCAGGTTAAGACTATCGGGTGCTTTTAGTGACTGCAAATCATTATTTAACGGCATAAGTGGACCAGGGCCGGTGAAGACAGTCCTTTCAACTTTATCAGGATTATAGGCAATATATTGAGTGGCAAGAATAGCTCCCCAGGATTGACCGATCAGGATTACTTTCCGGGCACCGATCATTTTTACAATCTCCTCCAGGTCGCGTCTGTGACGATCAACAGTATAATCTTCAATCTTATCCAGCCTGACAGAAGAACCACAACCAACCTGATCATAGAGATATACATCAAATCCATCCTCAGCCAGCGGCGATAACAAATCAATATTGCGGTCATAGATCGGACCACCCGGACCTCCCTGCAAAAATATTACAGGATAAGGTTTTTTAACGCCTTGCGCCGCGATCAGTGAGTATCCGATTTCAGAGCCGGTGGATAGCAGCCAGTATTTTACACCTGCCTTTGGATGATATTCCGGAACATTATATTGTCTGGGAATCAGGATAATGATCAGCATAAATGCAATGATCAATATCAGTAATAAGGCCGGAATCCTGAAAACTTTCTTCATTCTGATTTCATGAATATTAGAGGAAATATGCATCTATTATGGTCTTAAAGATAAAACCAGTCCACTCTGTTAGCGACCAGACAAAAGAGTTATAAATAATTAGCAGAAAGAACGAAATGACTTATTTACTTCCATTAGCTTTCAATAATTCCTGCAATGCAAACATTTCATCCCTGAGCCTGGCCGCTTCCATAAAATCGAGCTCTTTTGCAGCTTTCTCCATCGATTTCTTTGTCTGGGCAATGGTTTTATCGAGTTGAGCAGCACTCATGTATTTAACAACGGGATCGGCTGCAAGACTTACCTGCTCATTTTCAATATAGGCTTTTGCAGGATGGTGAGATGAATCTGCAACAGAGGTTTGTCCTATAATTGAAGACATTGATTTTATGATCTGTCGCGGCGTTATATTATGTTCAACATTATAGGCTATCTGCTTGATCCTGCGCCTGGCAGTTTCATCCATAGCTTTACGCATAGAATCGGTCATTTTATCGGCATAAAAGATAACCTTGCTGTTTATATTTCTGGCAGCACGGCCTGCAGTCTGCGTTAATGATCGTTCAGAACGCAGGAACCCTTCCTTATCGGCGTCAAGTATGGCAACCAGTGAAACTTCAGGTAAGTC
>JAAXUD010000147.1 GCA_013336205.1 Lentimicrobium sp.
CTTTTCTGTTCGACCGTAAAGGCATTTTCACCATCCCCAAAGGCACGATCAACATCGAGGAATTTGAAATGGAAGTCATTGATGCCGGAGCTGAAGACATTCAGATTGAAGAGGATAGCATTACCATCACCACGGCTATGGAAGACTTCGGCGCAATGATCAAAAAACTGGAAGAAATGAAAATTGAGCCTGAAAATGCAGAATTACAACGCATACCAAAGGACACAGTGAAAGTAGATAAAGAAGCGGCTAAGAAAGTTATGCGGCTCATTGATTTATTTGAAGAAGACGATGATGTGACCAATGTGTTTCACAACCTCGAATTAACTGATGAATTAATGGAAGAACTGGAATAAGCTATCCAAACCCGGACAAACAAAACAAAACAGGCTGTCTCCTATGGAAACAGCCTGTTTTGTTAGTTAAAGAAAATTTCTATTTCATCGATATAACAATTTCATGGGTATCCAGTGCGATTACAAGTTCTTCATTGGTAGGCACTACCATAACTGTTACCCTTGAATTTTCCGTTGAAAGAATAGCTTCTTTGCCACGCAGGCCTTTATTCTTTTCCTGATCAAATTCAAGCCCCATGTACTCCATATCTTTGGTTGTTAGATATCGGGTTGCTGAATCGTTTTCGCCCACACCTCCGGTGTAAATGATCAGATCGACACCACCCATGGCTGCTGTGTAAGCACCAATGTATTTCCGAATCCTGTAATAATACATTTCCAGGGTTACTTTAGCCCGCTTATTTCCTTGTTCAGCTGCTATCTCAACATCGCGCATATCAGATGAAACACCTGAAACGCCCAACATTCCGCTGTGCTTGTTGACCAGGGTATTGGCAACGGGAACATCTATTTCTTCCTTGTTCATAATCTGAATAAATGCACCGATATCAAGGTCGCCTGTACGGGTTCCCATCATTAATCCTTCGATGGGAGTCATACCCATGGAAGTATCGAAAGACTTGCCGTTTTTTATGGCAGCGATAGAAGCTCCATTGCCCAGGTGACAGGTAATAATTTTCAGATCTTCCATTTTCTTGCCTAGGATTTCACAGGCACGCTGCGACACGAACCGGTGCGAGGAACCATGAAAACCATACCTGCGGATCTTATGCTTCTCATATAAGGAATAAGGAATCCCATATAAATAAACGAAATCGGGCATTGTCTGGTGGAAAGCAGTATCAAATACACCAACCTGGGGAACTTCAGGCAGCAGTTGGGTAATTGAATAAATTCCTTTGAGATTCGGGGGATTATGAAGAGGAGCTAGTTCGATACATTCTTCAAGCGCATCAATTACTTCGCTGGTAATGTATACACTCCCATTGAATTTTTCTCCTGCATGCACAACCCGGTGTCCGACAGCCTGAATTTCTTCAAGATTTTTAATGCTGCCATATTTTTCACTGACAAGTATCCCCAGCAGATACTCAATGCCGGCCTGATGATCAAGGATTTCGCCTTCAAGTTTAACTTCAGCCCCATCGTTGCGTGCATGTTTGATGAGTGAGCCTTTCAGTCCTATTTTATCAACAAGTCCTTTTGCAAGAACTTCCTGTGAAGGCATTTCAAACAGTTGGTATTTAATTGATGAACTTCCGCAGTTCAGTACTATTATTTTCATTTTTTATACTTTTTTTTCTTTAACAAATGAGCTATTCGCGGCCCAGATTAGTAATAGAACCCTTTTTGGGCAAGCGTTTACCGCCCTGATAAAGATAAAATCCTTCGCCAACCCTGCGACCAACCAGGTTAGCCCTGACAAGTCGTTTAAGCATTGGTGATGGTTTGTATTTCTGTTCTCCGAATTCAGCATATAGATTTTCCATCCATTTCAGCACTTTATCCAAACCGATTTTATCAGCCATTTCAAACGGGCCTAACTGCAAACCAGATGTTTCTTTCATGGTTTCGTCAATATCTGAAACCGTAGCAACACCTTCCATCAGAATTTCACAGGCTTCATTGATTAGTGGCACCAGCATACGGGTGCTAATGTTGCCTGAGGATTCATTCACACTGATTAATTTCTTGCCGATCAGCAGTGCCAGTTTGCTAACCATTGCATAGGTTTCCTGGTTAGTATAAACGGAGCGGACGGCTTCGATGATCTTAACCTTGCCAACAGGAGAAAAGAAATGGAGGCCCATGGCTCTTTCCGGACGCTTCAATACTGATGAAATCTCCGAAATCATGAGGGTAGCGGTATTTGATGCTATGATTGCGTCAGGTTGAACCACCGCTTCAATTTTGCGGAAAATTTCCTGGCGAAGTTCAAGGCTGGTACCCTTCTTTTTCGAATTTACTGTTTCAAAAACAATTTCGCAGTCTGACAATACTGAATAATCCGTTGAACCTTTGATGCGTGAAAGTATAAGTTTCTTTTCACTGCCGGTAAGTCCCCATTTACTGATGCGATCATCCAGGTGGGCTTCAATACGACGCATAACCTCGTTAACGCGTTCATCACTTATATCGATAAATACCACATCAATCCCTGACTGACTAATTAACACGGCAATTTCCTGGCCCATGGCGCCACAACCAACAACCCCGACTCTCTGCAGGGAACCTTTGGAATGCATGGTTTTACCCAGGCTGAAATCTTCTAATCGTTCTGACATTTTAATATATTTATTTTGGTTTAAAATTTATTTCATTCCGGCAGCCTGGGTAGCAGTGATCGCAACAAGATTAACAATATCACTAACTGAGCAACCTCTGGAGAGGTCGTTGATCGGTGCTGCCATTCCTTGTAAAACAGGCCCTATAGCTTCAGCTCCAGACAATCGTTGTACGAGTTTATAGGCTATATTACCTGATTCGAGGTTCGGGAAAACCAGTACATTGGCTTTACCGGCGATCGGACTTCCGGGCGCTTTGTGCATTCCCACCGATTCAACAATGGCGGCATCTGCCTGCAATTCTCCGTCAATTTCCAGCCATGGGGCCTTTTCGCGGGCAATTCTTGTTGCTTCAATAACTTTATCGCACAATGCATGATTGGCGCTACCTTTAGTAGAAAAGCTAAGCATTGCAACCCTGGGTTCTATTCCTGCAATTGATTTTGCTGTTAATGCAGTGGAAACAGCAATTTCAGCAAGCTCAGGGGCAGTCGGGTCAGGATGTACTGCACAATCCGCAAAAACCAGGATGTTGCCCGGAACATATGGATTATCCTTAAAAATCATAAGAAATGCACCCGAAACCACACTAATACCAGGGAGCGTTTTAACAATCTGAAAAGCAGGGCGTAGCACATTACCAGTCGCATTCATTGCTCCGGCAACTTCGCCATCTGCCTCCCCTGCTTTTATAAGTAAAGTAGCAAGGTATAAAGGATCTTCAACCAGTTTAAGTGCTTCTTCATAGGAAAGTCCTTTAGATTTACGAAGCTCAAACAACATGGTTGCAAACCGTTCTTTATCAGGATTCTCAACAGGATCTATGATTCGGGCTTTGGAGATAAACTGCAGCCCGAATTCGATAACTTTTCGGTCAATCTCGGATTTGTTACCAATTAAAATAATCCTGGCAATTTTCTCTTTCAGGATAAAATCGGCGGCTTTCAATGTTCTTTCTTCTGTTCCTTCAGGAAGAACAATGCATTTGGATGCTTTTTGAGCATTCTCCCTGATGGTATTCATTAACGACATGATAATTGGGATTTAGGCAATTGTACAATAAAAACCAGTGAATTAAAGGCTGCAAATTTAGGACTTATTCATTCGTCCACCTACAAAAATCGGCCAATATTTACAATTTAACAATTTTACCAGACAATATTGAAAAACCGAACAACATTTATTTAACCATCTGTATATCATGCTGTTATTTTGATTCCCATAAATTTCATGTTTATAAAACCACGTTTCTGTTCACCATGGTAAAAAGTATTAATTTTGCATGCAGAATGACCAGCATGGGGCAACAATCAGCAAATCTCGATTTCTACCAACAGCCAATCGTGAGAGAGGTACTACCTGCTATTGATACCGTACAAAACTATGCTGGTTTTTTAGTTGATAGTATAAATCCTGAAAAAGCAGATTCTGTTTTTCGTTTCGAGCTAAAGGAGATAGTAATTCCTGAGCAAACTAGCGACTCAGCCTCATTGCAACCTGTTTATATCCCTTCAATTTTTGTTGTTTCAAAAAATCAACCCAATAAAATAATACCATCCCTCAGACAATCTACTGATTATGACTGGCTGGCAGCTTTGCTTCTGGTATGTCTGATAATTCTTGCCTGGGTGAAGTATTACAATACCAGAAGAATCAAGCAATTGTTTAAAGCGGTGGCAGCCAGACATAATGTCAATCAACTGGTCCGCGACGGTAATCTTGTCGAAGAAAGGATTACGCCCGGATTAGCATTGGTATATTTATCCGGCATTGCAATAATTGCGTTTCAATTCGGTTCGGAAACGCTCGGTCAATTACTCAGGCTACCGAATTCACTGATTTTTCTGATAATCATAGCTGGCCTGAGCATTTTATGGTTAATAAAATTAATGCTAATCAGGCTAACCGGATTTATCTTTAAAACCAAACAGGATACCAATGAATTGGTGCTTACAAATCTGATATTTAACGGAGGGATTGGAATACTGATTTTTCCATTTGTTGTAGCAGGTTTTTACAGCGGAAATCTTTTATTAACAAGAATCGCTATCGGAATTCTGCTTACAGGAATGATCCTAAGATTTTTCAGAAGTCTTTTAGTCGGATTGTCAGCGCAAACGTTTTCGGTATTGTATTTATTTACGTATCTTTGCACCCTCGAAATTCTACCAGTACTATTTTTGTATAAAGTCATGTTTTTTATTGACTTATAGCAAGTTAAGTACTTAAGAAGGCTAATTGCATAAAAGTTTAATTTAAATCTTTGAGTAAATTGAAAATCAAAAATGTACTTATTTCCCAGCCTAAGCCTGCAGAACTGGAAAAATCTCCCTACGGTGAAGTTATCAAGAAATACTGCCTGAATGTTGATTTTCACAAATTCTTTAGAATTGAAGGATTAAGTTCTATCGATTTCAGGAAAGAAAATAAAGTCAGGATTTCAGACTACACGGCTGTTATTTTTACAAGTAAGCATGGTGTAGATAATTTCTTCAGACTTGCAGCCGAACTCAGGACAGAAATTCCTGAGAGTATGAAATATTTCTGCTCATCAGAAGCTACCGCTTTTTATCTTCAGAAATACATACAATACCGTAAACGAAAGATATTTTACAGCAGCCAGGAACTCCATGACCTTGTAGATATTATTAGAAAGCACAAGACTGAGAAGTACCTGCTACCCTGCAGCGCAGAGCATAACAATGAATTATCGGATATGCTCGATCAGCATAAGATTACTTATATAAAAGCGGTAATGTACCGGACGGTTTCAGAAGACATGGGATTCCTTGATCTGAACAAATATGAGTTGCTGGTTTTTTTCAGTCCTTCAGGTATTAAGTCGTTATTCAAAAATTTTCCGGATTTTATTCAGGGTGAAAAAGCTGTCGGAGTTTTTGGTCCAACAACTGCCACTGCAGCCCGGGAAGCGGGATTAAATATCATGGTTGAAGCGCCCAGCCCTACAGCACCTTCCATGGCAAAAGCCATTGAAATTTACCTGGCTACTAACAACAAGGCTAAATAAAGGCCTCAATAGCTGACTTTTATCATAAATGATTGTACAAAGAACCCATTGCAATGCAAACATTCGGGAAGCAGGAACATTTGTGCAATATTTTTGAAATTCAGAGATTATTTACTGAAGGAAAATCCTTTTTCAAACATCCGGTTAAGTTAATATGGTTGCCAGGCGATTGGTCAGGCAGCCCGGTTGTTAAGGTCCTTATTTCGGTATCAAAAAGAAGTTTCAGAAAATCGGTCGACAGAAATCGTATCAAGCGGCTGCTCAGAGAATGCTATCGTCGCAATAAGATAATTGCCGAAGAGGGCCTGGCTGGTAAAAGTTGCACCATTGCATTGATTTATGCAGGCAAAGAAATACCTGAAATCAGTTCACTGGAGCCTATAATAATTAAGCTTCTTCAGCGTTTAATCAAGGAATATGAAACAACTGCTGGCTAACATAATGATTGGGCTGATAAAGCTATATCAGGGGGCGATTTCACCCTATCTGCCACCTTCATGTCGTTATACGCCTACATGTTCAGCCTATGGAGTTGAAGCATTAAAAAAACATGGTCCGTTTAAGGGTGGCTGGCTCACAATTAAACGGGTATTATCATGTCACCCCTGGGGTGGAAGCGGGTATGATCCCGTGCCCTGAAAAAGTTATCAAATAATAAGAATTCAATCATGAAACAGGTATACTCAATAGCTCTCTTCCTAATCCTGAGTTTTTCCGGCGGAATCAGTATTCAGGCTCAGAATTCATCAAATTTCGAGATCTCAAAGAACCTCGATATTTTTGCAACCATGTTCAAAGAGCTTAACAATAATTATGTTGATGAGCTCAATTATGGTGACCTGATGAAAACAGGGATCGATGCTATGCTTAATAAGCTCGACCCTTACACCGTCTATATTTCAGAAGCCGAGATCGAAGACTTTAATTTTATGACCACCGGACAATACGGTGGCATCGGTGCCTTGATACACAAACAAGGCGATTATGTTGTTGTCTCTGAGCCCTACGAAGATTCTCCTGCAATGAAAGCAGGCCTCATTCCCGGTGACAGAATATTAAAGGTTAATGAAAAAGACACCAAAGGAAAGTCGGTAAGCGATGTCAGTTCAGTACTGAAAGGTCAGCCAGGCACCTCCATAAATTTACTGATCGGACGCCACGAGGGCAAAGAACAACTCAGTATTACGGTAATGAGGGAAAATGTTTCTATCCCCAATGTCGCTTTTTCAGAAATGCTTGATGAAACTACAGGCTACAT
>JAAXUD010000148.1 GCA_013336205.1 Lentimicrobium sp.
ATATCCTGAAACACGGCAAACAATCCGACAAAGAAGCTGAGAATATTGAGCATAAACATATTATTCAGTGGATCGGGAATGAAAGCCATGGACAAAAAGCTGACGGCCAGCCCAATCTGCCCAAATAGTATCCAGGGCCGCCTCCTGCCCATCGCCAAAAATGTAAACCGGTCCATTAAGGGTGCTGCCAGAATTTTAAAGCTCCAGGGCAAGAGACCAATGGCAACAAAAGCGCCTATTTCAATGGCACTTTTCCCATTCATAGCAAGCCATGCGGGAATTCCAAACCGCAATAAGCCCTCAGGCAGGCCTTGCGCTAAGTACAAGAATGAAAATGTTATATAACGCAATGGCGTGTTCTGCGATAATGCAGGAAGCGAGCCATCAGCATTTCGTTTAAAGGGGTTGTAGGTATCGGGTTTCTTCATGAATATTGAGCGTTTTATTGAGCATTCATCAATATTGAATTACATATTTGAGTCGGCATATGGAAGTCCCTTACCGTTGATAACAGTTTTAGACAATATAGTTTTAATCATAGCGTTGAATATCAGCCGGTTATCCATTTCTCAAAGCTCATGTTGGGCTCTCCGTCAGCGTAAGTCCAGTCTGGCTTTAGCCTAAGCCCGCCTTCTTTTCTCCAGATAAAATCCAGTGCTTCCTCAATATCTTTATCGTTGTCAATTTTTATCAGCAGCAGCTTACCTTCATCCAGTACGATGTTTCCTGTAACCGATGAAATGCTCTGGGCAAGGAGTGCATTGGTGATAACTTCGGCTTGCCTGAAATCAAAGGTAGCCCAGACAATTCCACCCTTTCCGGAAACCAGAATGTGTTCCTTGAATGAGATTTCAATATCAAGTGGCGTGCCTTCAGGTAAATCAGGAAGGGTATTGTCACTGAGCGATTTCCATGAAACAGAGATGCCCGGATGGAGAATAATTTCCCCATCCGGATTGAATATCCCTGTTTTTTTAATCAGCTTCACAGCTTATGGTGTTGGGGATTCCTGTTTGGCAAGCGCCAGGGCAATGGCTGAACTGTTCCAGTAGCCGTGTTCACGCACTATTTTTTGATTTTCAAATTGCTGGGTTATATGCAAGGGTATTTCAAATTCTTCACCGCTTGCTTTCAGGGTACCCTTCCACAGGCCCCAGTAATTGACCCAGGTTTCACCTTCGTCGGTAACAACCATTTCGAAGAAATCTTCGTCAGCTGCATAGCTGATGGAGGAGAAGAGTTCATGATCCTGCATGTAATCTTTGATAGCAACATCAATGGATACTCCTTTTACGTCGGGAACATTGTTCATCACTTTTGCCGTGTCGGCATACAGCGGTTTCAGCGCATCCCAATTGGCGTCCACATAATGTTTCAGCGTTGATTTCGTAATTTCAATCTCAGGTGATGCTGAGAAATAACGTACCGGTTGTTTCGGGTTGCAGGCTGCAAAAAGCATAACCGCAAAAAGGGCATAGAATACTTTTTTCATGATAATTTTATGTTATTTGTTTGGTGATGAATTTATTTTGAACTATTTCGACCGTGGATCAGGGCCGCACGAAACGGATGGGGCGAAGCGCGTCACCGCTTTTTCCGACCCAAACAAGGTAAATGCCGGAAGGCCAGGACCCAACTCCGATATTTGCAGAGGTTAAGGTGGAATTCAGCGGCAAAATCTCACGACCATCGATGGAACTTACCCGGTAAACAAATTTTTCGTTTGACGAACTGAACAGATTTAAAACAGCATTGGACGGGTTAGGATAGATCCGGTAACTTTCTGTCAACGGTATCTCATTTGTACTCAATGCACTTGAAAACAGCCAGTTGTACACGTTTTGAAATTCGCGACGCCAGAACCATTCACCGTGCGCCCCGTCTGCTTTGCCCTCCACCCGCAGATTGAAGCCCGTAACACCTTGTTCGTCAACGATGTCGCGCATCTGGTAGATATCGGTCATTATGCCATTCCATTCCAGGGTGCCTGCGACAAAATAAATCCTGAGCCATTCGGGCAGGGAGAGCGTTTGCAACCAGGCCGGCAGTTCGTTGATGTTAAACCAGAACGAAGGAGAGAGTGCTCCGGCTTTCCCAAAGGTTTCAGGGTATTTAGCCGCTGCACAAAATGAAATCAATCCCCCCAACGAGGAACCCATAATTGCGGTATGTTCTGCTTCGGGTTTTGTCCGGTAATTGAGGTCGATGTAAGGCTTAAGTGTGTTCCGGATGAAATCAATGTACTCATCACCATCGCCACCTCCATAGGTGGGGTTTGCCCAAAGCGAATACTCAGCATCACGCAGGCCTCCGCCGTTATCAATGCCAACGATGATTGCACCCGGATCTCCCGCCAGTTCCAGGTCGCGCATCGACTCATCAATGCCCCACTCTCCGTTATAGGCAAGCAAGTCATCAAAAAGGTTCTGACCATCCTGCATGTAAACCACGCGATAACGTGTATCGGGTGATGAAGCGTAATTCTCGGGCAACCTAACCCAGATTCTCCTGCTGCGGTTCAACTGTGGCATAAAGAAATCTGCATCCATCAGGGTTACACTGGGCAGAGCCGTACCTGGACCTGCCGGGCCAAGGTCTTCCCATGAGAGAATTGAAATGAGCAGAGTATCGAAGGGTTGTACTGTATATTGCCGGTTTGGTATGACGTTACCACTGGCATTCCCTTCCACTGTTGCCCAGGAGCCCCGGGTAAACTTACATTGAATGGCGCCCTGAACAGGCAGGGTGATGGACGAATCCCCGTTGATTATTGTACTGAGCATATAATCCTGATTTGCCGGATTCCAGTCGTTAAAGCTTCCTGCGAGGTAAATGGGCGCCCCGGGCGGTGAGTTGGCGGGCAGACTTACAATGCGAAAGGTTACCTGCGCCTGGAGCGCAGGTAAAAACCCAATCCAAAAAATAAGAATACGAAACATCGGCCTAGATTTAAGGTGGTGAAAATTGCATTCGTAAAGTATTTGGTGATGAGTTCATTGTGCACTATTTCGCCGGTGGGTTATGACTCAGGTCTTCGTCACGTTTTAGCAGATATGACCATGATTCTTTAATTGTCCCGCGGAATTCGGCCTGGAGTTGATCTCTTTTTTCCTTTCCGTTTGCTTTTTCGTAAATGTTCCAGACATTTTCCCTGTCAACATCCAAAGCGGCAAAGTTTGCGAAAGGCGTAGCGACAAAGTAATCTGCAGCATCCTTACTGCCACCCATATAGCTATACCAATAGCCACGTGAAGATCCTTCTGCTTTCGCCGTTGCGGCTGTAATTTCTTTTACAATTTCTGTGAATCTTGTTCCGTTGTTCACCTGCCAGTATGAAACCCATAACACCTGATCGGGGTTCGGATATGCTTTACTATATTCCGGCTGGAATCTGGCATAATTATCTTCGGTTGATTCGATGTGCGGATTGATCAGTTCCCGGGCAAGGTCGCGGCAATTTTTACCGTCATCACTGGTCTCATCCATTTCAGCCCAGTTGGCCATTCTCGAGGTTAAAATGTAAACATTCCCCTCGCCATTCATCCTATGCCACATATTCCAGGTCCATTCGCCCTTGTTTTCAATATAACAGGCTTTCCAGGCTTTTATACCCTCCCGGAACTGAACGTCATGGCCAGGCTTGATAGTAAACTCCGTTATCGAAAGAAGGAACCCTTTTTCCTTTTCCTGTGCCTGAGCACCATTGCTGAATAGTGTTGAAGCTGCAATAAAAACAAGCGCAAATACAAGATTTGCAAAACGTAATTTAATAGTTTTCATAACCAAATTGTTTTAATGATCTGCCTACTCTGTTGATAAAGGATTTTCGGCTTCTTCCCCAGCTCAAAAAGAACCTGGTAAAAATACCCTGGCAACGTGCTATGCGGATAGGATTATTCTTCCAATGTGTTGGACTTTTGTGCATGAATGACTGAAAAACAGGGCAATACTTCTCCGGCCCGCTGGTTGGGCGTAACGATCAGTGTTCGGGTGCCGGAGGAAAGCAGGTAAAGAAGGGATGTTTATTCTGAGCCAGCGTATTCGGAGGGACTGCAACCAAATTGCTTTTTGAATGCACGTGAGAAATAGGCATTGTCAGTAAAGCCCACTTTGTAACCGATTTCGGAAACCGAACCGACCTTTTGCTTTAATAAGTCTGCGCCACGTTGCAAGCGGAAAGCACGAATCAACTGTCCCGGCGGTTGATCAATCAGGGCATTAAGTTTCCGGTTGAGCTGGGTCACACTCATGTTAACATTTTCTGCAAGCATTTCGACTGTGAATCGCTCATTACTAAAATTCGAATCGATTGTTTGTATCACTTTTCCCATAAAGGCCTGGTCAGCCGAAACCATACTTACCTCCGATGGTTTAATGACCATTGATTTACTGAACCGTTTTTTGAGCTGAATCCGCTGATGAAGGAGGTTTTTTATGGTTGCTTTCAACTCCTTTGCGCTGAAGGGTTTGGTAAGGTAGGCGTCAATGCCCGACTCCAGTCCCGTAATTTTATCGTCGAGCGCGCTTTTGGCCGTTAACATGACCATAGGTATATGGCTGGTTTTTTCGTTGATCCTGATTGCTTTGCAAAACTGGTAACCGTCCATCCTTGGCATCATTACGTCGGTAATGATGAGATCGGGAATCTGTTCCTCAGCCATCACCACCCCCTCTTCTCCGTGCCGCGCCTCATTTACCAGGTAATCAGCCTCGAGTTGCTCCCGGATATAAGTTCGCACATCATCGTTATCTTCCACAATCAGGATGATTTCCCTGTCTTCGTTTGCCGGTTGACCGTGGTAACCAGCCTCCGCCAGAAGTTCAGTTTCTTCAAAATCCGCAGGTGCTTTTTCAGCAGGAGACTCAACATCCGAAGTTGTTCTTTGACTGGCATAAGCTAAACCATTGTTTTCCACAGAAAGTGTCAGGATAAATTCCGAGCCTTCGTCCACAACACTCTTTACGGCCAGTTTGCCTTTGTGCAATTCGACAAGTTCTTTGGCAAGCGCAAGCCCGATTCCTGTGCCTTCATGCTCGCGGGTACTCGTCCCGTCCACCTGGTAAAAACGGTCGAAGATATTTTCCAGCCTGTCTTCCGGAATTCCACAGCCTGTATCTTTTATGCTGATAGCGACCAGATTGTTTGGCTCCAATGCAATCGTAACCTTAATTTTTCCATTTTCAGGGGTAAATTTGAAAGCATTCGACAGGAGATTGTTAAATACTTTTTCCATTTTATCAGGATCAAAAAGTACCGGGATGTGATTGGAAGTCGTTTCAAAGCCGAGTTCAATTTTTTTTGCGGAAGCCAATGATTCAAACGAGAAGAAAAGACTTTTCAGGAAAGAGACAATATTATGATTTGCTGCTTTGAGTTCCATGCTGCCAGCCTCGAGTTTCGACAAATCAAGCAACTCATTGATTAGTGTTAACAGCCTGCGGGCATTGCGGTTGGCTACCTGGAGTTTCCCTTTTTCCTTTATTTCGATGCCGGACGACATCACACTCTCTATCTGCCCCAGGATAAGGGTAAGCGGAGTGCGGAATTCATGTGAAATGTTGGCAAAGAAGTGTGATTTCATCTGATCCAGATTCCGCAGCGTTTCTGTTTCTACTTTTTCAAGCTTGAGCTGATTGCGGAGCAGAATTCTGGTCATCTCGTAGCGTCTTACCGCAAACAGCCCCAGAAAAAACAGCAGGATGTACAATGAAATTGCCCACCAGGTAAACCACCAGGGCGGCAACACCTCAAAACTATAGGTGACTGGCTCACTCCAGATACCATCCGGACTTTTGGCCCGTAGTTTAAAGGTGTAAGTTCCCTGCCCGAGGTTGCTGTACTCAGCCGTAGTCTTATGGCTCAAAGGGCTCCAATGCTTATCGCTTCCTTCGAGCATAAACTGGTAATGGACCATGAATGGCTTTGCTGTTTCGATGCCTACAAAATCGAAACTAATAGTGTTGTGTGTGTATGGCAATACCAGGTTTTCCGGAATTGCATGGAATGGTCTGATCTGGTCAAAGCGGATTTTCCTGAATTCACGGATCAGTGTATCGCGTTCACTTTCACTTAATCTCCTGTCAAAAACGTTTAATTCGTCATGCAGGTATGCAGGGATACCTTTGCGGGATTTTATGATTTCATTTTTTGATGCCCGTGCTCTCTGTAGGCTATGCCAACTGATGTTTTCATGATTTATGCCTACGTTCTGGATAAAGACATGCGGAGCCTGGCTATTTCTGCGGACCTTTTTATAGTCAAAACACACCAGTTTATCACCGGTTCCCGCCCAAACGAATCCACGACTGTCAATAAGCATACTGTAATTGTTGCTGACATCTTTTATCGGGTAACCTGTTTTTTGGTTGAAATTTTCAATGCCATCTTTTGCAATATGGTTGGCTGCAGCATCTAAACCACCTTTGAGGATTGTTAAGCCCAGGCTGGTACCAATGATTATATTGCCTTCTGCATCTTCAAGAATGCCATACACCACATCGTTTGTAAGGCCGTTTGAAGTATTGAAGTTTTCAAAAATGTTCTCAGTGATGGTTGAAACCTCGTTTTTTGCCAATTTCTCAACCCAATTATTCCGCACCACGGAAACTCCTCCACCCCAGCTTCCGATCAACAGATTTCCTGATTTATCTTCGGTTACGATTGATAATTTGTTGTCGGGAAGTCCCTGTTCTTTTGTGAAATTGATGAAATTTTTGCCATCAAACCTGCTCAGCCCGCCGCGGGTTGCAAACCAGATCGCCCCTGTTTTATCTTCATGAGTGCTCCAGACGGTATTGTTGACAAGGCCCTGAGTAGTGGTGTAATTGGTAAAGGATTTTCCATCAAATTTGCTTAATCCTCCTTCGTAAGTTCCTGTCCAGATGTTTCCTCTGCTGTCTTCCTTAAGACTTATTACGCCGGG
>JAAXUD010000647.1 GCA_013336205.1 Lentimicrobium sp.
AACCTGGTAGATTGTGTCCGTGCGCTCATGCTGTCAAACGATCCCCAAAGCATGCACCGGCATTGAAAGAAAAAATATGCATTAGCATACAGACGCGAACTGCGAAGAGAAAAACAGGAAAGTGAAGTTACTAAATGTTAGCCAGTAAGTAAAATATCAATAAAACACCTCCAATAAGGATAATTACCGTTAAGAGCAATGAGAGCAGAGAAGATGAAAAATAGGTGTTGTTATTTAATTGTTTTTCAATTCTTTTATATTGTAAAAAAGCCAGAATTGCGATGATCAATCCCAATGCAACCATAAATACCCCTATCATTGATGAATATCCTTTTGCAGGCAGAGCATTACTTTCCAAAACCAGCGAAATTTCTTTCAGGAATAATGCAAATTTTTCAATAACAAAACCGAAACCCATCAACGCAATACTTGTTCTGATCCAGGCGAGGAATGTCCGTTCGTTTGCAAGATGTTCTCTGGATTTCTCGAAACTGTTTTTCTCTTTTGAATCTGTCATACTGTTTCTGTCTTTAGTTTCATAGTAAAAGGGCTGGCATTTTCAGCAATCTGATCTCAATTTCCACATCGCTGAATATCAAAATTTTGAAAAGCTAACAATGTTTCTTCAAAGCTACTGAAGTTTAAGAAATAACCTGCCTGAGAAATCGATTTTTCTTCTGAAGCAAGGGGAATGATGACATGCGGATTGCAAATGTTGGTTAATTTTAAGCAAGCCCGGCTGAAACACGACTGGTAATTCATATGTCGGCTTGCATCGGGTAACGTGCACACTAAAAAACTAACTTTAGCGTCCCCGATAAGGTTAACTCATACTTCTCAAGTTTCTATTCTCCCCTAATGGCAAACATAAGCAAAGCCCCCTCCCGTCCTCCCCCAAACAGGGGAGGAGTCCTTTTCCGGTTCATTCATGCTGCCAGCCCAAACCTTCCAGGTTCAATGAGACACCAACAACCATCGCAGCAAACCCGAAAGCGCGCAGCTGCGAAAAACAGCGATGAAAAACTGACGACTTCATCTATTTCAAAACCGGAATTCAAGTCCGGTATAAAAATGCCTGGGCAATCCGGGGTAATAGTACCGCGGTTCATTGTTCCCAAATCCAATGGCATTTACTACCAGCATGGAAGCATACCGGGTGTCAGTGAGGTTATTGATTCCTGCATAAACATTAAAACTTCCGGCTTTTTTCAGGTGAAATTGAGTGGCTACCTTTAAATTAGCAAGAAAATAGCCTTCATAGTTTAAGGTATTTGCATCATTTAAATATTGATCGCCGGTATATTGCAGATGTGTGTAAACCTCCAGCTTTGTATAGGGATTCCACGAAAATTGCAGTTGGGCGTACTGATCCGGGATACCCGGCAAATCATTGCCATTGTAAGTATTTCCATCGTCGGTAAAATTGATGAAACGGTTCAGTGACAGCGTATAACTGAAGGTTGAACTCAATTTTCCGGGAAACCGGGCAAAATCGAAAAACCGGTTGCGCAACAACAGTTCAACTCCCTGGTGACGGGTTTTGCCGGCATTCATTCCGGTAAATATATCTTCAGTGATCCGCTTGGTCACTAATAAGTTGTTGAGCTCGATCCAATAAAGTGACACCTCTGCTTCAACGGCTTTGCCAAAGAGGTTAAAGCGGGTTCCGACTTCATATTGCATGCCTTGTTCAGGTTTGATATCCGGATTTACATCACCAGCCGGCAACAGGGTTTCTTCGGGCGATGGCATTGAAAAGCCGTGACCAGCGGAAGCATAAACGGCCATTTGATTACCGGCCTGGTAGTTTAATCCAATCCGTGGCGAAACAATCAGCGGAAATTCGCGTTTGCCCGACTGATCGCCATCGGCTGCATATAAATCGCTGAGATTGTAGCTGATATGGTTCAGGGTACCTGCCATCGAAATGTTGAGTTTTGCAGTTGGCCTGTAATTCACGATGCCAAACACACTGATCTGATTGCGGTTTTCACGGTTCTCATTCAACAGGATTTCATCCTTGTCGAGCTTCCATTTATACTGTTCGGCAATCCAGTCAATGCCCAGCACCCAGTCGGTTAATGCCCGGTAATAGCTCAGTTTATTGCGGATTCCGGCACTCTGTGTCTGATCGCTCAAATTGTTGAAAGGACGCTTTTCATAGCTATCGCTCAATTTCCCATGGATGGTAAACTGGTTGGTGAGCTTTGAAGAAAGCATGTTCGTCATTGTGATTCCGGCCAGGGCTTTCCTGTATTTTTTATATCCCTCAATGGCAGCCCAGTTTGGCGCGGCAGACTGCGGATCGTTTTCAAATTGAGTTTTACCCAGCGAACTCGGAATCTCGCCCTCGACGCCGGCAAGCATAAGCGTTGATTTCAGCGACCATTTGGGTTGTTTCCAACGCGCAGTCGACAGAAAGGTGGTACGCTTATATTCATTGTTTTCGCGATAACCATCCGATTGAAGGTGGTTGAGACTCCCCCACAAACTTGTATTTGGAGTGTTTATTGTTCCTGAAAATCCGGTTCTCAGGGTGTTGAAACTTCCGTAATTCAAACTCAGATTACCTTCATTCTGCAAT
>JAAXUD010000648.1 GCA_013336205.1 Lentimicrobium sp.
TGATTTTATTTTCCGTAAAGATCAAAGTTCTTGTAAAATTCCGGTCTAAATAAGCCTCGTTATTCAACACATATTTTTGATATTTTACCTGTATTTATCTATATGAAAGCTATTCATCGTGGCACTTATATCATAAGTTTTGGTTGTAATATACAGGCTAATAGGATATAAGTTTTAATCAGGCACGGGTTATTCTGTTTGATTCTTTTCAATGGAGTCATCTTGAATTTATAAAAAAGCAAGTTGTATGAATTATTAAACATTCTATTGACTAACCCAAACTTTTTCATATATTTACTTTGAAATGTCGATCATGAAAAATGGATCAATCATTATTCTATTGTGCTTCATATACTTTATATCTGAAGCACAGGAATTTATACCTGCCCAGGCCAGTGGTGGCAGGCAACAGTTAAAATATTTTATAGAACAGGAATTGATTTATCCAGAAACAGCGATTAAAAGTAGTAGTGAAGGAGAGGTCATTTTATTCTTTTCAACTGATGAAAAAGGGAAAGTAACACATACTGATTTTAAAATCAAACTTACACCTGAATGCGATCAGGAGACCAAACGTATTTTTAATATGATTGAATGGGAACCTGCAAGTCTCCGGGGGATTCCGGTTAAAGACAGTGGAACGTTTCACATGGAATTTAACATCAAGAAATACAACAGGTTATGTAAATACAGAGGGTACACTGCCCACTTATACCCTTTCGAACCCAAAGACACCTCAGGCACTGTATATCAATACCGTAACCTGGAAACAGCTCCTCATCCGATATTTACCAATAACCTGATCAGCCTCGCTGGTTATGTTGCTGCCAACCTCAAATATCCTGAAGCTGCTGTTAAACAAAATCTAAGCGGGGTTGTTAAGGTAGGGTTCATTGTCGAAACACACGGAAAAATTTCAAATGTAAAAATTATCAATTCATTAGGTGCCGGCTGCAATGAAGAAGCCTTAAGAATTGTAAGGATGATCAAATGGATGCCGGGAACAGTTAACCGTATGGCCGTCAGAACACGAATGAGCATTTCGATCAATTTCAGTCTGGATCAGAATCAGGATGGAAATTTCACTCCCATTATTAAATCAAGTTACGGAGAATAGACCATTAATTAAAATCAAATTTTATGAAGAAAACCATCTTTACTATCATCTCAATTGCATTGATGACTTATGCCGGCATTGCACAGACGCCCGATACAACCAAACTCTGGACCACGGGATTTAAAGCAGCCGTCACCTTTAATCAGGTTTCACTTACCAACTGGGCAGCCGGAGGTGAAAACAGTTTGGGTGGAAATTCCATGTTCAATCTATTTGCCAACCTCCGGCAAGGTAAGACAACCTGGGAAAATTCGCTTGACCTGGCTTATGGTATGGTCAAAACCGGAGATGAAAACACCAGGAAAAGTGACGATAAAATCGACTTTTTATCTAAACTTGGCCACAATGTCATCAATAAAAACCTGTTTCTGAGTGCCAATCTCAGTTTTAAAACCCAATTTGCGCAGGGCTACAACTATCCCAACGATTCTGTAATAATCTCTAAGTTCATGGCTCCGGGCTACCTGATGCTTGGCTTAGGTCTTGATTACAAGCCCTTCCCTTATCTCTCAATTTCATTTCTGCCATTGACTGGTCGATTGGTTATTGTTAATGATACTGCTCTTTCTGTTGTTTATGGGCTTGACCCGGGTGAAAAAATCAAGGCAGAGTTCGGAGCCGCTTTTAAAGTCACGTTCGAAAAGGATATTTTTACAAATGTCAGTTTGAAAAGCAAACTCGACCTTTTCAGCAATTACATTGACAGACCTCAGAATATTGATGTTAACTTTGAAGCATTGCTTGTTTTAAAAGTGAATAAGCTGATCTCTACCTACGTTGGAATTCAGACGATTTATGATCACGATATCCTGATAATGGATAAAGAAGGCAAAATAGGCCCCCGAACCCAGTTTAAACAAACCTTTGGCATAGGTCTTACCTATGCACTGAAACATTATGAAGCAACCGTAAAACCATAACCCTAAAACAAAAATCATGAAACTATTAGATGAATTTAAAGCTTTTGCCATGCGTGGCAATGTAGTTGATCTGGCTGTAGCCGTTATTATCGGAGGTGCATTCGGAAAAATTGTCAGCTCATTTGTAAATGATATTCTGATGCCGCCTATCGGGCTGTTGCTCGGTGGTCTTGACTTTAAGGATCTTGCTTACACTATGAAAGCTGCCATTGGAGAAACCCCTGCAGTTACTTTAAACTATGGAATGTTTATTCAAAATGTGATTGATTTTCTGATTATTGCATTTGCAATTTTTATGGCAATTAAAGGTATGACCTCATTTAAGAAGAAAGAAGAAGAAGTTCCGGCTGCACCTCCTGCTCCGACAAAAGATCAGGAATTGTTATCTGAAATCCGCGATTTGTTGAAAAACAAATAAGCCGGATTCCCAATTATTTCAAGCCTGTATCGTTTGATACAGGCTTTTTTATTCTCCATGAAAATATTTCTTACTATATGTAGCATTGATTATCAGACTATAACGCCAAATAGTACATTAAAAAC
>JAAXUD010000149.1 GCA_013336205.1 Lentimicrobium sp.
TGCTCGTAAAAGCATTGGCCACAATACAAAAGTTTGCCGGAAACCTAAACCCCGAGCTCAACCTGGGACCGGTGATTCTGCCCTATGCCCGTGAACTGGTGGCCCGCCGTTACGATCCCCGGAAACTGGCCTCAGGCATTTATGAAACCATCAATAATTACGTAACCCTGATCAGGGAATTCCCGGGTGAAATCAGCGAGATTCTTTACAAAGCCAAACAGGGTAAATTAAAACATGAAATCAGATTCGGCGATCCCGAGCCGGTGATGAAAACCGTGCGGCTTTTTGGACAACGGATGGCACTTGCCATCATTCTTGCCGGAATGGGAGTTACATCCACCATTCTAATCGTCTGGAACGATGAGAAAACATTCGGTCACATTACTTTTGGCATCACCATGTTTTTCACTATATGGGTGATGTTTAAGTGGCTCTTCAAGGGTAAATCATGATAATGAGGCTATTCCGGGATTCCTGATTTTCAACAGCAGTTAATGTTGAAGGACATCTGCTGCAATCTTAAATCCAGAATCAACCGGATTGTTTATCCGGCAAACTATGAAATATTAGTTCGAAAATACCACTTTGTGCATAAACATCTTTCCCTGATATACAATTCTGATTGAATAAACACCAGAGGTTAGCTTTTGGCCGTTTCCCATTTTAGCATCCCAGGAAAATGAATTTGCGCCACGGGGAAGATCTTGGTTCACCAATTCCACCATACGTTTTCCGGATAGATCGTAAACTGAAACATTAACAAAATCGCTTTCCGGAAGATCGAAACTAACATTAAGATTCGTATTAAACGGATTTGGGAAGGCCACAAAACTGATCAGAGATTTAATATCATCACTGATGCCTACGTTAAGTGGGGTGTATACCAACTCCATATTTTTAAAAAACGATTCGTCAGCAATTACCGGTGAAGTAACTTCAGTTCCTTTGGTGAAAACAACTTTTGTGGATGGCCCGACTGCACCTCCACTATTCGAGTTACGCTCAGTAAACTCTACCCAGATTTCATAATTACCGTCTGGCACCAGGTTCCCGTTTAAATCCCTGCAATCCCACGAAATGGTATGCGTCTGATGATTAGACAATGTAGCCCCTGTAATGGCATTAACCACATTATTTGAGGAAGAAGCAACCCATTTAACCAGGTGCTGTTTCCTGTTAGCCGCCATTACTTTGCGGGAAATAATAAAATTACCCTGCGCATCCTTAATCCAGATGGCCAGCACATTACGGGGAGAATATGTTGCATTGTTTGACAAAGTGCGTACCGTAAAAGTAAGGGTGCCATCGGTAGTAAGCGTTGCACCATCAGCCGACCAGGAGTTCCCTGCAACAAGGACTGCAAATAATAAAACGATTAATGATTTTAAGTTTTTAACAAGGTTCATCGGGCAGAAGTTTAGTTCGGCGCAAAGTTAATCAAATTTATATATTTACATATTTATATATGCGATCTTCACATTAAAATCGATAGTTCTGTGAACTAAAACCATTGATTATGCAGCCTAGCTGAACAAGTCTTCACCTTCAAAATAAAAAAATCCCCGGCTCCTTCAACAGAACCAGGGATTAAACTAAAAACAGGAAAGCTATTATTTAGCGTATTTGAAATCTTTACCAAGATAGCGGGCAGAACTACCAAGAATTTCTTCAATCCTGATCAACTGATTGTATTTGGCAATCCTATCGGTACGACTGGCAGAGCCGGTTTTAATAAGGCCGGTGTTCAATGCCACTGCAAGATCAGCAATGGTTGTGTCTTCAGTTTCGCCTGAACGATGACTCATCACCGCGGTATACCCGTTACGGTAAGCCATATTCACTGCATCGATTGTTTCGGTAAGTGTACCAATCTGATTTACCTTTACAAGAATAGAATTAGCCACCCCCTGATCGATACCCATCTGAAGTCTTTTTGAGTTGGTAACGAATAAATCATCTCCTACAAGCTGAATTTTCTTGCCCATACTATCGGTCATAAGCTTCCAGCCAGCCCAGTCATCCTCGGCCATACCATCTTCAATTGAAATAATAGGGTATTTATCAACCCATGTTTTCCAATAATCAACCATTTGCGAAGAAGTCAGTTTGTCGCCGGTAGATTTGTGGAGATGATATACTTTTTCATCTTCAAGCCAGTATTCAGAAGAAGCAGGGTCAAGTGAAATAAATACATCAACACCAGGTTTGTAACCTGCTTTTTCGATTGCCTGAAGAATAACAGTGATCGCTTCTTCATTGGATTTTAGGTTTGGAGCAAATCCACCTTCATCACCTACGTTGGTTGAATAACCGGCTTTTTTCAATACTGATTTCAGGTTATGAAAAACTTCGGCACCCATACGCAAAGCTTCAGTGAAATTCGGCGCACCAACCGGCATAATCATAAATTCCTGGAAATCGATGGCATTATCGGCGTGTGAACCACCGTTAATGATGTTCATCATAGGAATTGGCAACGTATTGGCGTTTACACCACCTACATAACGAAATAAGAACTGACCGGATTCCTGTGCAGCAGCATTGGCGACTGCCAGTGAAACGCCCAGAATAGCGTTTGCGCCAAGGTTGGCCTTGTTGGGGGTTCCGTCAAGTTCAATCATCCGCTGGTCAATTTCATTCTGTTCCGAAACCAGGTAGCCTTTGAGTTCTTCGGCCAACACCTTGTTTACATTCTGAACAGCCTTCAGAACACTTTTCCCGAGGTACATGCTTTTATCTCCGTCACGGAGTTCTACTGCCTCATGAATACCCGTTGATGCGCCTGATGGGACAGCTGCGCGGCCCATAATTCCATTGGTGGTATAAACATCAACTTCGATGGTTGGATTACCGCGCGAATCGAGGATCTGGCGGGCAAAAATACTTGCTATTGAGCTCATCTTTTAAATTTTTGTTAATATAATGGTTAACTTAGGTTCTCATTTTCTGATTCAGTCTAAAGTTTTAAAGAATTATAGACTGTCAACATTTTATTCGATTTCAATAGGCCCGTCCTTTAGGGCGGGTATAGTAGAAATCAATAAACCAATGTGCAAAATCCTGAAAAATTTATTATGAATTTACAAATTTTTCAGGATTTTACCTGTTTACATCACTTTTTTTTCGAAAACCCGCCCTAAAGGACGGGCCTATTCATAGAGTTTAACAAAATTTCAACAGTCTCTAAAACTTCTTAACAAACAAAAAGAGGACAAAGTAAAAATATACTTTATCCTCATTTCATTGATCATATCAGATTTACTCTTTGTTTTCAGTTGTTTCTCCGGTTGGTTCCTCCGGCACATCCTTCACTTCAGGAGCTACCGGGGCTTTTGCTACCGGTTTGGGAGTTTTGGTTTCGGCAACCTTCTCTTTTGCCCCACGGCTACGACGGGTTGTTTTAACCTTAGCTGATTCTTTGGAAGCCAGCATGTTTTCGTTGAAGTCCACCAGTTCCATCATACACATTTCGGCATTGTCACCAAGACGGTTGCCGGTTTTGAGTATGCGGGTATAACCACCCGGACGGCTTGCAACTTTAACAGAAACTTCTCTGAATAATTCAATAACGGCTTCTTTATTCTGTAGATAGCTGAACACCATCCTGCGTGAGTGAGTAGAGTCATCTTTTGAACGGGTGATCAGCGGTTCAACATAACCTCTCAACGCTTTTGCTTTGGCAAGCGTAGTGTTGATGCGTTTATGAAGTATAAGCGAAGCAGCCATATTCGACAGCATAGCTTTACGGTGAGCGCTCGTTCTTCCCAGATGATTAACTTTCTTTCCGTGTCTCATTTCAATTAATCCTTATCAAGTTTATATTTTGCAATATTCATTCCGAATTCCAGGTTTTTCGATTTCACCAGCTCTTCAAGCTCAGTAAGTGATTTCTTACCAAAATTGCGGAATTTTAAAAGGTCATTTTTATTGTACGATACAAGTTCGCCCAGTGTTTCCACATCAGCAGCCTTCAGGCAGTTGAGTGCACGAACTGAAAGGTCCATATCAACCAGTTTGGTCTTCAACAACTGGCGGATGTGCAGTGAAGTTTCATCAAACTCTTCAGCTACAGCCTTTTCTTCAGTATCAATGGTAATTTTTTCGTCAGAGAACAACATGAAGTGATGAATAAGAATCCTTGCAGACTCTTTCAGTGCTTCTTTTGGCTGAATTGAGCCATCAGTAACAATATCCAGAATCAGTTTCTCATAGTCAGTTTTTTGCTCTACACGAAAGTTCTCAATGGTAAACTTTACGTTTTTAATCGGGGTATGAATTGAATCAATCGCGATGGTTCCAAGAGGAGCACCGGCAACTTTATTCTCTTCGGCCGGAACATATCCGCGGCCTTTATCGATAGTAAGATCGATTGTTAATTTGACCGATGGTTCCATGTGACAAATTTCAATCTCGGGATTCAGAACCTGAAAAACCGATAGAAATTTATTGATATCGCCTGCGGTGAAAGCATCCTGACCTGAAATCACAAGATGAACGCGCTCACTGGTCTCGGTATCGAGTAACCTTTTAAAGCGGATCTTCTTCAGATTGAGAATAATATCGGTTACATCCTCAACAACTCCTTTGATCGATGAGAATTCCATGTCAACTCCTTCAATTTTCACTGAGGTAATTGCGAATCCTTCAAGCGATGATAGGAGTATTCTCCTGAGTGCATTACCGATGGTAATTCCGAATCCTGGTTCCAAAGGCCTGAATTCAAACACGCCTTTCGAATCATCGGCTTCGATCATTATAACCTTTTCAGGCTTTTGAAATGCTAATATTGCCATAGTTTCTTCCTCTTGTGTAATGAATTTGTTGACCAATAAAACCCTTACTTAGAATACAACTCGACGATGAGCTGTTCTTTGATATTTTCAGGAATATCTTCACGGGCAGGAAGGCTGGTCATTTTACCTGTTAAAAGGGTGCTATCCCATTCAAGCCATGAATAAGTATTACGTTTGGCTGATACAGCCTCCTGTATAACTTCCAGTGATTTTGATTTTTCACGAACTGCGATAACATCACCAATCTTCACTTCATATGAAGGAACATTAACAACTGAACCATTAACAGTGATGTGGCGATGTGAAACCAACTGGCGCGCACCATTTCTCGAAGGTGCAATACCCAACCTGAATACCAGGTTGTCAAGCCTTGACTCAATAATCTGAAGTAAGACTTCACCGGTAATGCCTTTTTTGCGGCTGGCTTTGTGGAAAGTGTTTTTAAACTGTTTTTCCAGAATGCCGTAGGTATATTTTGCTTTTTGTTTTTCCTGAAGCTGTGTACCGTATTCTGAAAGTTTTTTACGCCTTTTCGAATTTCCGTGCATTCCCGGACCGTAGTTTTTCTTTTCGAAATACTTATCCGGACCGTAAATCGGATCTTTGAACTTGCGTGCAATTTTGGTTTTTGGACCTATGTACCTGGCCATAATTACTTATTATTTTATTATCATTTTGTTTTTCTGTCAGAAGTCGAAGCCGTGAAAATAAACAAACCTGCGAAAGTTAAATCACGACAATGACAAGCGGGTTGTTAAACCCTTCTCCTTTTGGGAGGACGGCAACCATTGTGTGGCAATGGGGTTACATCCATAATTTCAGAAACTTCAATACCTGAAGCATGAATGGTGCGAATAGCTGATTCACGGCCTGAGCCGGGACCTTTCACAAATACCTTCACTTTACGAAGTCCCATGTCGTATGCTACTTTTGCACAATCGGTTGCAGCCATTTGTGCAGCATAAGGCGTGTTTTTCTTCGATCCCCTGAAGCCCATTTTGCCGGCTGATGCCCAACTAATAACCTGTCCGGCATTGTTGGTAAGGGATATGATGATATTGTTGAAGGAAGCGGTAACGTATGCACGTCCGATAGGATCAACTTTAACAACTCTTTTCTTTGATGTTTTAGCAGTTTTTGCCATAACAATAATTTTTCTCCAATTCGTTTCGTTTTTACTCTCAAGCTAAAACTAAATTTTAGCCTTTCGTTGCTTTCTTCTTGTTGGCAACAGTTTTTTTCTTTCCCTTACGGGTACGGGCATTATTTTTAGTGCTCTGTCCACGAAGTGGCAGACCAAGACGATGCCTGATTCCACGGTAGCAACCAATGTCCATCAGTCGCTTGATGTTTGTCTGAACCTCAGTGCGAAGAGCGCCTTCTACTTTAAAGTTATCACCAATGATGGTACGAATAGCGTTCTGCTCATCGTCGTTCCAGTCCTGTACTTTTTTATTGAAATCAACGCCTGCATCAGTAAGAATTTTCTGTGCAGTGCTGCGCCCAATACCGTAAATATAGGTGAGGCCTATTTCGCCTCTTTTGTTTTTGGGTAAATCAATACCAGCAATACGTGCCATATATTGTACTATTATTTGAAGTTAATCAATTATCCTTGCCTTTGTTTGTATTTAGGGTTCTTCTTGTTAATAATATACAAGCGTCCCTTCCTTCTGACGATTTTACATTCAGGTGTTCTCTTCTTAACAGATGCTCTTACTTTCATTTTCCAGGTTTGTTTGGTTATTTGTATCTGAAAATTATTCTTCCTTTACTCAGGTCATAGGGCGACATTTCAAGCTTCACCTTGTCTCCGGGCAGAATTTTGATGTAATGCATCCTCATTTTTCCCGAAATATGGGCAGTAATTATATGCCCGTTCTCAAGCTCAACACGGAACATGGCATTACCCAATGATTCGGTAACGGTTCCGTCCTGTTCTATCGAAATTTGTTTCGCCATTTATTACTTTATTATTGTGTTCAATTTCAATACTTCTTCAATCTCATCGAAAGAAGAAAGGATTTCAGTATGCCCTTCCATTATTGCAATTGCGTGCTCATAATGTGCCGAAGGTCTGCGGTCAGC
>JAAXUD010000649.1 GCA_013336205.1 Lentimicrobium sp.
CCCATGGCAGAGGTTTCTGAGATATCATTTGCAAAGATCTCGATACTGAAATCATTTCCGGCTTTTTTCTCAGTGTAGGTAGCATTAATTGCAGCAATCTCGCGTGTGGCGGGAACAAAAGTTCCATTAACATCTCCGGAACTTGAGCCACCCATGGTAGGTACATTTGTTTTACTTCCGTTAAGGGTAAAGGTTACATCCTGAAAGGTCCAGGGACCGGCCGGGAAAGGGTATCCCTGAATAAACCAACCAATAATTACTGTCCAGTAGTCATTCCAGGTTACATTCTCATCGCCATCAACATCAGCCGCCAGTTTTTGAATCGGCGTAAATGGGTAAATATTACAAAGGTGCATCAGCATAAGAAATGCATCACCCATCGTAATGCCCCCGGCTGAAATTTCAGTGGTAGCTTTTAGCGTATAAGTGCCATCAGGAACACCGGCAAAAGTATAGGAGCCATTGAGGGCTGTCGTTGTATTGGCGAATTCAAGACCGTTTGAATCAACCAGGCTCAGATTAACAGCAGGAATTGGCTTGTTGGATTTAAAATGGTATAAGACCAACCCATTAACGTCAGTTTGTGCTGACAACTGTCCTGATAACAATAATATTGCAATCAGGGGCATAAGCAGACTTGATAGTTTTTTTTTCATTTTACACGGGGTTTTTTTGAGTTAACAATCAATTTTTATTGTGGTATTTGTGGTTAAATTTCTTTGTTATCAGTTACTTTTGAAAAATCCAGCTATTAATGATCTTGAAAAGGTTTCCTCCAGGCCATCGTAGATGAAGAATTTTCTTCTTTTTACTTCAGGCCAAACTAAACGAAATAGTTTTGTTTTAAAGCAGGAAGCATCTTCATAGTTTGTTTTGACATGGTGTAAAAAAAACTTTAAATTGAGAAGTTTCATTTCTTTTTAAAGAACATTTCATCACCCATTTATCACAAAAGAGGTAAAAGGTAATACCAATCCTGATGCAAAGATGTTAAATTTTTTTCAACAATTACATAACATGCAGAAATTCAATCAAATAAAATAGTGAAATTATTTAATTTCCATACTATTTATTTGAATATTGAATTTTTACGTTACTTTTAAACTAGTAAAAAAATCTTGGTAATCTCGTATTACCTTTTTAATAAAATCGGATAAAGAAACAGATCATGATCCACTATTCGGATGAGGCAATCATCGAAGGCTTACGGTTGAGGAGTGATTTCATCATCAAGTATATTTATCAGGAGCTATTTCCCACGATAAAATACCTGGTGATAAAGAATAGTGGAAATGAAGAAGATGCTGAGGATATTTTTCAGGATGGTTTAATAGTAATTTTTAAAAAGATTAAAGAAAATCAGCTTGAATTAACTAGTTCTTTTCGTACTTATCTGTATTCGGTTTGCCGGAATCTATGGTTGCAGAAACTTAGTCGTCGTAAGCAATTTTCCCGTGAATTCAGTGATATTGAAACATTTGTGGAGCTTCCTGATAAAGTAATGGAAGAAATTTACGATGATGAAGTAGAAAAATACAGATTGTACCAGCAACATTTCCTAACTTTGAATGATGATTGTCAGAAAGTGCTCTTACTATTTATGAAAAAACTTTCATTAAGAGAAATTGCAGTTGAGATGGGTTACAAAACTGAAAAATATGCAAAAACGCGTAAATACCTCTGCAAAGAGGAATTAAAAAAGAGAATTATTAATGACCCCAAGTGCCATAAATTCCTGTCCGATGACTAGAAAACTCAAGTATTCCCGACTGATCGAAAGATTTATAGCCGGGGAAATGAATGAGGATGAACTCAGATGGTTTGGCAAGGAATTACAAACCAATGCCGAACTATCCGGAGAACTGAAGCTTGACAAAGATCTTGACAATATTCTTCTTGACGAAGATGTTGTTGAATTCCGACGCAAACTTATCAGTGTATTTAACGAGTCGAAGCAGAGGGAGGCAGCAACAAAGATTGTCAGGATGCAGCCACGCAGGTGGCAGCTGGCTGCAGCTGCAGCTATCGCAGTTCTGATGATTGCCGGCGGTGCTCTTCTGTTGACTCAGCAGCGCTCCTACACGGCTGAGAAACTGTTCAGTATGTACTATGACACAGATCGTACTATTGAACTAACCCGTTCGGGTAACGCGAACATTGTGGAGGCTATTCTTAAGTTTCAACAGAAAGATTTCCAGGGAGCTTCCCTGCTTTTTGCTGAAATTCTTGATAAGGACAGCTCCAATATCGCAGTGTGGTTCTACAATGGGATTTCTTACATCGAAACAAATCGTATCGACGATGCTGTTAAGGCATTCAGGTACATTGTTGAGGATAAGAATAACCTCTATGTAGAGCATGCCGAATGGTATCTCGGGCTGTGCTATCTAAAAAACGAGCAAATTGATTTTGCCGTTGAACAATTCCGAAAAATCGCGGACGACCAGAAAAACTACCACAACAAGGAAGCTAACAAAATTCTCGAAAAACTGGGCCGCAAGTAATCACACCCGCACAAAGGTCATTAATAAGCATAAAAGAACCGGATGAAAATCCGGTTTTTTTATGCC
>JAAXUD010000650.1 GCA_013336205.1 Lentimicrobium sp.
CATTTGATGTATCAGAAGATTATAAAGTTATTGAAGCCCGTTTGCCCGATCGGTATTCAGGGCTTATGCTTAGTGAGATTGATTTCACCAACAACTATTCTCTACTGGTATTAACTGTGCTCAGGACCGAGGAAACGAAATCGATTTTTGGACAGGCCCAGAAAACACGCAGGTCGCTTGGGCTGCCTTCAGCAGGACTTAAATTACAAAAGGGTGACCAGGTTGTACTATTTGGCAAACTCAAGGATATTGAAAAGTTGCTGCAATCGACAGATGAATAAGCTAAAGGAATTTTTAGCCTAATAAAAAAGGCTGCCCCAACAGGAGCAGCCTTATTATATGAATTGTGAAGAAGAATTACCTGATGCTTACTTTGCGGGTAATGTTACCTTCTTTTGTGGTAAGATTGAGCAGGTAAAGACCAGCCGGTATTCCGGAAGTGCTGATGCGCATTTCGTTGGAGTTGCCGTTTGATTCATACACAACTTTGCCGGAAACATTGATTAACCTTGCGTTGGTAATTTCAGCAGCAGCATTAATGTTCAGGTAGTCAGTTGCGGGGCTTGGATAAACCTTCAGGCTTTGTGCCAACGGAAGATCATTGGTAGAAACGCCGGTAATCGTAACTTCAACAGGCCCTGCCGGTGTTGACTCACCTGCATCATAAACAGCAGTTACCAGGTATACATAGGTTCCGTTTCCCAGATCGAGGTCTTCATATTGGGTTTCGGTTATTCCGCTTGCGATTACAGCATTATTGCGCCAAACATTATAGCCAAGCAGTGCACGTGTTCCGGCAGGTGCTGTCCATGTTAGGGTAACGTTGTTACCATCAACAACTGTTGCCTCAAGGTCAACAGGAGGAAGTGGTGCTTCAAGGGTTCCGTTAAATTTCCACATTCCACCAACAGTGCTGCTTTCGTTAAAAGCACCGCACCATCCGGTTGAATTGTCAATCCAGTCGGTAGCTAAAAACTGGGTTCCTTCGGTATCAGGGAAGAAAGTCCAGCTATGACCACCATCGTAGCTATAGGCAATTCCACTCAGACCTTCAGCAGCGCCTGTGCAAACCCATGTATTTGCAGTTCCGGGTACAAAGGCGTAATCGTTGGTTAAAACTGTACCAGTTGCAGTAATTGCAGTCCAGGTAAGTCCACCATCAAAGGTTTCTGACATGGCACCGGTAGTTGCTGCACTCTTATCCATGGCAATACCATGAAGTGCATCAGCAAATTTAACGTCAACATATTTATTTGTAAGGGTAGTTGCTGTAACACCCCAGTTTAGCCCCTTGTCGGTTGAATAGTAAACGCGGCCTTTATTGGTTCCAAACCAGATATTGTCACCAATAGCTGAATAATACCCAACAACGCCCCATTCGCCTGAAGCCGGAGCAGGGATATTATCAACAGGAACAAGTGTCCAGGTTGTACCGCCATCGGTAGTGGTATATAATTCAAAATCTCCATTGATAGGATCGCCCTGACAAAATCCATTGTTGGCATCAAAAAAATGCACAACATTGGGGAAAGAAGCCGCATTGCTGAAAGCTGCGGTTGTTTGTTGATTCCAGGTTGCTCCACCATCGGTGGTAACATAAATACCCTGAGGTAATGCACCAGCCTGCCTGAACAAAGGCACGTAAGCGGTGTTTTCGTCAATAGCGCAAATCATGCCTGGCTCAAGTCCGACAGCATTGTTGATAACGCCCGGAGTCCATAAATCGCCACCATTTGTGGTTTTTGTAAATTCAGCAATGTAATTGGTTGTAACAGCACCATCATAAGCAGTAGCCCAAACAATCTGATCGGAAACAGCATGCATGTATTTAATGCCTCTTGATGCTTCAGTAAAACCAGAAGCCTGTGGGAGCCACTGTGCCATACTGCTGAAAGAAATAGCCACGAGGGCCAGAAGTGTAAAGAGTTTTTTCATCATGATTATTTTTTGGTTTAACATTGATTCTGCCTGCAAATGTAACCAAAGCTGCTTATTGGCAAGACTTTTTTGTTAGTTTTTCTCAACAAAAATCAGCTCAATATAATTATTATGAATTAATGCCTGCAATGTTTGATCAGAGGATTTGCATAGGATTTTTTTCTTTACATGTTATTATTTATTATGAAGTGTAAATCTGTAATGCATTTTTTAAAAAGCAAGCGTCATAAATTCTTACTTTTGCACCGCTGATTATTAATTCAGGAGATATCGTTTTATGTTTGAAAATTTAAGTGAAAAGCTCGAAAGGGCCTTTAAAACCCTGAAAGGTCAGGGTCATATTACCGAGATTAACGTTGCCGAAACATTGAAAGATGTTCGCAAAGCATTGCTTGATGCCGACGTAAGTTATAAGGTTGCCAAACAGTTTACCGATCAGGTAAGAGAGAAAGCGCTTGGACAGCAGGTGCTTACCTCTGTTTCTCCAGGTCAGTTGATGGTGAAGATTGTGCACGATGAACTGGCAGATCTTATGGGTGGCGAACAGGTTGAAATTAACCTGAAAGGTTCACCAGCCATAATTCTGATTGCCGGATTACAGGGATCAGGTAAGACCACTTTTTC
>JAAXUD010000651.1 GCA_013336205.1 Lentimicrobium sp.
GATTTTGCACTGTTTAGAAGATCACTATATAAAATGAACAATGAATTCTCCCGTAAATGTTTTCTGGTTCCGACGCGATCTGAGATTGAATGATAATCATGGTCTTTTTGAAGCATTGCGCTCGGGCTTGCCGATACTTCCTGTTTTTATTTTTGATTCCAATATTCTTGAAAAACTTCCGGAAGAAGATTTAAGAGTAGCTTTTATTTACAACAGGATCAATACTTTAAATACGCAACTGGAAAAATTTAACAGGAAAATAGCCGTGTTTTACGGCAAACCAGAAGTGGTTTTTGCTGGCCTTATCAGCGAATATTCAATTGAATCGGTGTATACCAACCATGACTACGAACCTTATGCATTAGAACGGGATAATTCAGTATCCAATTTATTGAAAAGTTCGGGCATTGCTTTTAAAACCTTTAAAGACCAGGTGTTATTTGAAGCCGGTGAAATTCAAAAGTCTGATGGTACGCCCTACGTTGTTTTTACCCCTTACAGCAAAAAATGGTTAGAGAAAATGAATGCCGAAGGCGTTGCTCATTATGATTCCGAATCAATACTGGTCAACCTGTTGGATAAAACACCTTCAGCAATGCCAACACCGGCGCAAATGGGCTTCAGCATTTCGATGAGCAGTGTTTATGATCCGGAAATTCCGTCAGCGCTGGTTAAAGATTATGCAGAGAGCAGAAATTTTCCAGACCAGGACAAGACTACGCGACTTGGTGTTCATTTAAGATTTGGAACCATTAGTGTTCGTGAATGCATTAATGAAGGAAGGAAGAATAGTCTGGTCTGGTTGAATGAACTGATCTGGCGTGAATTTTTCATGCAGATTCTTGCCCATTATCCGAAAGTTGTGAATAATGCATTCAGAAGCGACTATGACCGTATACTTTGGGTGAATAATGAAGATCAGTTTAAACGATGGTGCGAAGGTACTACGGGTTATCCGCTGGTGGATGCCGGAATGCGCGAACTTAGTCAGACCGGATTTATGCACAACCGGGTAAGAATGGTGGTGGCAAGTTTTTTGACCAAGCATCTGCTTATAGACTGGCGCTGGGGTGAAGCCTGGTTTGCTGAAAAGTTGATGGACTTTGAGCTTTCATCCAACAATGGGAACTGGCAATGGGCTGCCGGAACAGGTTGCGACGCCGCACCCTATTTCAGAATATTCAACCCCTATGAACAGGCTAAAAAATTTGATAAAAATGAAGTTTACATCCGTCGATGGGTACCTGAGTATAAATCAGCTGCTTATCCTTCGCCGATTGTCGATCATCAAACTGCCCGGATCCGCTGTCTGGAAGTATATAAAACCGCTTTAAAAGCCTGATTAACCTGAGTTATTCTTAATTATTGTTAAGAATAACCGTAGTCATAATATTTGTGGCTGGGTGCCGTTTATCGTATGCTTAATATGTTTATTTTTGCCGCATGAATCGAAAAAGCATTTTTTCTTTATTAATCCTGATTCTTGTTGTCTTTTCTTCGTGCAGCAAATACCAGAAACTGGTTAAAAGCACGGACAACGAGGTAAAATATGAAATGGCAATCGCTTATTATGAGGATAAGGATTACTATCGGGCAATTCAGCTTTTCGACCAGTTAATGCCCTTTTTCAGGGGGACTGAAAGGGCAGAATTAATGGCTTATTACTATGCCAATGCTCACTATGAGCAAAAAGACTACATTCTTGCCAGCTAC
>JAAXUD010000652.1 GCA_013336205.1 Lentimicrobium sp.
CATTCTTGCCAGCTACTATTTCAGCCAGTTTGCGAAAAATTATCCCAAAAGCAAGTATACTGAAGAGTCTGCCTATATGAGTGCTTATTGCAATTACCTTGATTCACCGCCTTACAGCCTGGATCAGACTGTTACACTTGATGCCATCAAATATCTGCAGCTTTTTACAAACCAGTATCCGAAAAGTGAAAAGGTTGCCAAAGCAAATGAATTAATTGATGAACTAAGAGCAAAGCTTGAGACGAAGGCATTTGAGATTGCAGAATTGTACTTTGCAATGAAAGATTACAAAGCCGCTGTCATCAATTACCAGAATCTTATTAAAGACTATCCTGATACCCGCTACAGGGAAATTGCAATGTTTCATACCGCCAAAGCTTATTATTACTATGCCGGAAGCAGTGTAAACACTAAAAAAGGAGAGAGGTACCAATTGACGACAGAAGCAGTTGATAATTTCCTGGCAAATTTCCCTGAATCGACAAAGACAAAAGAGGCGCTTCAAATTCAGAAGGATGCCCAGAAAGAATTACAAAACCTGACAATATTACAATAAACCATATGGATTTCAAAAAGATCAAAACCGACACTGTTGCTGTAACACGCAACATCACCAATTTGATGGAACCGACAGGCAACATTTATGAATCAGTAGCCGTAATGTCAAAAAGGGCCAATCAGATTGCATTGGAAATCAAGGAAGAACTGAATTCCAAGATTTCTGAGTTTGCAGTTCCAAACGACAATCTCGAAGAAGTATTTGAGAACAGGGAGCAAATTGAAATT
>JAAXUD010000150.1 GCA_013336205.1 Lentimicrobium sp.
AGAAAGTGAGGTTAAGGTTGAAGTTGAGGTTGAGGCTGAGCCGGGGTTTCTATTTGAAAAACTGAAATCCAGGTCCCGTCATAGAAGGTACTTAACCTTAGCCTTAACCTTAACCTTGTTGAAGTAAAGACTGAGCCGGTGTTTCTGTTTGAAAAACTGAAATCCAGGTCCCGTCATAGAAGGTGCTTAACCTTAGCCTTAACCTCTCCTCTATATATTTCGTAAACTCATCGCCGGTTCCGATAGCAATCTGAATTGCAGACCGCTCAGCGTCATGTTTTTTGTCTGCCGGCATTATATCATCTCTCTAATTCATAATTTGTACTTCTTCCTCCTGCTGCTTCTTTTTGCAGCATGTTTTTGTCTATCAAATCATTGATGTCTCTTATCGCGGTATCTTTTGAACACTTTGCAATCTTTGCCCATTTCGACGAAGTGAGTTTTCCATCAAATCCATCCAATAGCTTATTCAACAGTTTCTTCTGGCGTTCATTGATTATAACTCCGGAATGTTTTGCCCAAAAATCTGATTTGGACAAAACGCTGATTAACAAAGAATCAGTCGATTTTAAAGCATTTATCAAACAGTTTAAAAACCATTGAATCCAATTCGTTATATCAGGATTTCCACTTTGTGTTTTTTCCAGTATTTCATAATATTGCTTTCTTTCAATTCGAATTTGTGCAGACATGCTATAAAAACGTTGGTTGCTTTTGTCCGATTGTGCCAATAACATATCTGTCAACGCCCTGGTTATCCTGCCATTTCCATCTTCAAATGGGTGTATGGTAACAAACCATAAGTGGGCTATGGATGCTTTTATTACTAAATCAATCTTTAAATTATTATTAAACCAATCTAAAAACTGATTCATCTCTTTTTCAACCAATACTGAATCCGGCGCCCGAAAATGTACCTTTTCCTTTCCTAAAGCTCCCGACACAACCTGCATTGGTCCTGTTGTATCTTTTCGCCAATCGCCAACTGTAATTTTGTACATTCCGCTTCTTCCTGTCGGGAATAATGCCGCATGCCAATCGAATAGTCTTTCGGCTGTTAATGGTTTAAAGCAATTTTGTGTTGCATCCAGCATCATTTCGACAACACCGTCAACATTTCTGTCTGACTCAACCGAAGCAGCGATTTCCATTCCCAATTTTCGGGCGATTGAGGAACGAACCTGGTCAGGATTTAAATATTCTCCTTCTATTTCTGACGATTTTAGTACATCGAGTGTTAGAGTGCCAAGTAAGGCTTCATTCCTTAGGTCGAATCCCAGGGATTCCATTTTTCCAAAGAGTCTTCCTTGCAAATTTCTCGCCTCACTCAACAAATTAATTATTTCATCATTTTTCCATGTGAAATCAGGCCAATTGTCATTTTGATGTATAAATGTTGCCATTCGTTGCATATTTTACGGCGAATGTACGCTATTTTCGCCGCATTCACAAATTTATCGTTGCATTTTTTGCGTTGTTTAGATAAGTTATTCGTTGCACGGTCGCTTTTATGCTTGCAGGCAACCAATGGCTATACACAGTATTGCGCATATTGCTGATTTGAATTTCCCCCGCACCCGGTAAAGCAAATCATAGTCTTGTCTCCAATATAAGAACTTTTCAACTATCTGTATTGACGTTTTGGTTTCTATTCTTCTTTTTAAATTTTCGGGCAGGCTCCCCTGCTGCGGAAATTGAAGTAAGAAGTAAAAAGTAAAAAGTAAAAAGTAAGAAGGATGATTTTTCTTTATTCGCAAGAGAAACAGGATCGTTATCTCAGACCGTTTTGTTATGTGCTGGTCTTTGATTCCCCGGTTTAAGGTTATGATGCGGTATTATTTCAGTATACCGGAAAGATGTTCCGGCCCGGATCTTTCATATATTCCGCCCACTATATTTAATTCTCTTATCAAGGATTCCCTTTAGCAAAATCATAATCGGATTCTATCTTGCAAATCCGGACTTTAAATGCTTCGTACCACTGCGCTCTGCCCTGGTTTCTTGCCAGCGTATGCTCAAGGTTTTCTCTCCATTTTCTGATGGAATCCGGATCGCGCCAGTAGGAAACCGTTATCCCCAATTCCTGCCTGACCGATTCCATACCTAAAAATCCGTCCTGACTTTCGGCTAGTGTGGCCATTCTATCGGCCATGGCGGAATATCCGTTATCGCCATCCGTTCTTACCGAACTGAAAATCACCGCATAATAGGGTGGCCTGGGGGTGTTGGCTATCATAATCCAGATTTTTTATCTATTAGTTCCTGAATCTCTCCTAAATGAAGCTCTGAATGATCCGCATAGCCTTCAATCATTTGCCGGAGACTTATCGTTTTGTTCTCAAAATTCCGCCAGTTGTTATCCAGTTTTGCCTGATCAACCGATTGAATCAAATGGACAATATGCAGGTTATAGTATTTCCAGAGTTGAACCAGGTTATTCCAGCCGGCGTGTTGATAATCCTGCAAGGCAATCCATAAATCATTGTCCTGCTGGTAATCTGGGAATGCAAGTTCCGTATTATACTGCAGCCTTACCATCCGCTGATGATTATTGGATGCCGCGTCAACCAGGTGCCCCAGAATCTGGCAGATTGTCCTGTTTTGCAGGTTCCGTTTGCCTGAGATCATCTCAGTTGGCAAATCAATCAGTTTTTGTTCCCAGGTTTCGATCAAAACCAGAATCCTGTTTGTTACGTTCGAAAAATCCACAATTTCAACCATGTTACTTATCCTCATGCTGATGGACCATAATTTTTTTTAAAAGTTAAATTCATTCACCAATCTCTTTTAAAAACTCTCGTTTTTCTCAAAAAGTCTTTTCCTGACAACCAAAAAACAACAAAACTTACAATGAGTTTTCAAAAAAAACCCATTGAGTGTTTGAGAATGTGTAGTGTCGGTTGTATACAAATATAAAGAGACTGTCTCAGAAACTGGAAGCAACTCATAAATTATTGATCTCCATTTTGAATGAAGCTGTTTTTAGTAGTCACAACTTTCAGGACAGTCTCTCTTTTATAGGATTAATTTAACCCGGATCAGTGCACCACTTTAAATTCTGCCGGCAGCTCTCCATTTGCTCCCACTGCGGCTATGTAATTCACCTGAGCTGCAGTAAATCCGCCGGTAAGCGTGCATTTTCCATTGGCTATTTCATCCTGTACCACAGGCGCAACAATCACTTTTCCGTCAAGAACCATCGCTATAGCCTTACCGGAATTCCGCTTTGTGATTTCAGCCCATAATTGCACGGCCGGATTTTTGAAACTGAATGAAATGTAATTCTCCTGGGAGGCGGTTTCATGGCCTGAAACAAAGCTGTCGATGTCAGTACCATTACATACGGCACCTTCACCCTTGCTGAGTTTCAAGGCATACAGGCAAACCTCTGAATCATCAAACAGCGATCTCCAGGCAAACCTGCATTTCTGATCAAGACCCAGGGAATTCAGGTACTTATCAGCCTGTGCAACACCTGCAGCTGAAGTACATCCGATTTGCGCCGATGATCCGGTGGGCGCCTTATTCGTAAAAAGGGCTACCGGCAGGCTATCGCCTTTCAGCAGTTCTGTAACCTCGCTATAAGTATAGGTTTCGTAAAATCCGAACGCTCCTTTCTGAGTTATAAGGCGCTCTGCAAACTTTACGTCCCAGTTTTTACTGAGTACTACCCTGATTTGGTTTTTTCCGGCAATGGCAGATACTTCAAATTGTTCAGAACTGAAGCTTTTCAGTCTGTTGGTAATAATGCCGGCCGAAAGGGAAAGATCGGCGGAAGACAGGTTGTTGTCAGTTGACTGGATGATGAGCTGTGTTGAATTGTTTGGCTTCAGTGTAAAGCCCGTTGCAATTATCCCAAGGATAAAAACTACAATCAGTGATTTTAAAATTGATTTCATTGTAAGTTGGATTTAAGTTAAAACCTGGCCGCTTCCTTGTGGAAGGGCAATCTGAAATAATAAAAAACAAGGTATTTTAACTTAAAGGAGGCAGGTCGTCGGTATCACAAGCGTGGTACAGATTATAAAGACGGTGAACAATAACCGGCCTGATTAAAAATCCGGTTCTTTCACGGAAAACAATCGTATGATGAATGACATTATTTTGAGAGATGAGCTTAGGCAGGTCTTCTGACTGCTTAAACCTTAAATAATCAGCAGGCTGGGTAAGGCTTTTAAGGAAATTAAACTGCTGAACTTCAACTATAACTGCCGGGTTCAAATACAGTCCCACAGTATTTTTAAGATCAGGGCCAGTATCAACACCATGATCCTGCTTTTCGGCAAATGCAACTATAACCAGAAAGATAAGAAACGCGAATACAGCGCTTCCCAAAAAATTGATTCTGCTTTCTTTCTGCTTAAACATAAATCAAATGTACAATTATATTCTGATGGTTTACAAGAAGGTATAAGAAACTATTTTCAATTTAGAGTCTGTTTAAATTTCATTTCATTTTTCAATAGGCCCGTCCTTTAGGGCGGGTCTCAAATATAATATCACAATCGTTGGCAAAATCCTGAAAAATTTATTCTTAATTTGCAAATTTTTCAGGATTTTGCCCTACAGTATTTGTGGATTTTCTATAAACCCGCCCTAAAGGACGGGCCTATTCATAGAGTTTTTCAAAATTTAAACAGTCTCTTAATTACCTGAGATTTTGACTCTTTTGGTTATTACTTTCTAAAAATAATTTGGCGCATTTGTTACGCAGTGGCAATGTGGAGTGCATCCTTTTATCATTTTTTAGTTAAAGGGCACATAGGGTTTTATTCGTTTCCGGAAATTATGAATCCGGCGTCTGAAAATCATAAAACTCTATTTCTTCCAGTCATAACAGTGAACCTTGCATTCACAAATAAACATCAGGAAGGGATAACCTATAAACTTCCGGCGGAGTAATTCTTTGCCTTATGTGCTGCTAAGTTACTTCAGTTTTAAAGATTCTTCTATCAAGCCTTCCAGCACTTTCACATCTATATCTTGCAGCTTATTGATATAGAGGCACCCAACACCGGTTTTGTGCTTGCCCAGTTTTTCAAGCGTTTCTGAATATTCATTGATATTCATGCTGAGGTATAAAGAAATATTTGCTTTGCGGGGAGAAAAGCCGATAATCAGCCAGTCTACTTCTCTGCCGGTGGCCGTGCTTTTGTATTTCCGACTGCCGAAACCAATGAGGGAAGTGCCCCACATTTTCGGCTCTTCACCGGTGGCTTTTTTCATCATTTCCAGAATCGCAAAGCTGTCGCTGCGTTTCTGTTCATTCTCAACAGTATTGATGAAATCCTCAACGCTGGCAGCGTTTTGCTTTGTTTTGATTTCAACTGGTTTTGATTTCTTTTCAGCCATTGGAATTTTTATGTTTTACTTGCCGGTTTACTATTGCTATTTCAGGATGTAAAGATGTTTAATTTTCTGTTTACTCCCGTTGTTGTCCGGAAAAAATTGAAAAAAGATTTGACACTAAAACACTAAAACACAAAACACCATCCCGATAGCCATCGGGATGCACCAAATGAAAAAAATAAGCTGGTGATTCCTGGTTTCCAGATCGCTATCGGGATCGTGTCTTGGTTTCCTGGTGTCAAATTCTATTTTTTTACGTTAAGAGCAGGCTCAACATAAAATGTTAAACTTTTTTGTAACAATAATAAAAGGTTGAAGGTGACAAACTCTTTCCTGCATCCTTATCGGTTGAATGATGTAAAATTTCCTAAATAGTTCCGAAACCCCTGATTATGGAATACTTTTTCAGGCGGCACATCCCGCCGCCGGCTTCCTGATTATGGACTGCCCGGCTGCTGCCTGGTTTTCAGTTTTTGAGCCCTTTACCTGGGTACACATTTAAAAAGGGCATCCTCGTCGGTATCAAAAAACCAGAATTCAGTTTTTGTCAGTTTTTTAAGTTCCCAACTAGCCGGATCACTTTCCACATCTAAATTTACTTCTAATAATTCTTCATTGTTTTGCCAATTCCAGTTGCCTGTTTCAATTTCTGAATCTCCATCGTCAATCCAGGTTATCTTAAAGTCTCCATCAGTTTCAAATTTTATAAAAATCTCATCTTCATCAAAGTATTCATTAACACTCTCTCCATCAACACTAATTATTTTCCACTCTTTGGCGAGCAATTCGGATTTGGTTGGTTCATCTTCTTTTTTGCAACCTGCAATTGTGAATAGTACTATGATTGCCGAAAGAAAAAGGATCGATTTTAAATAAACAGGTTTCATACAAAGAATATATTTTCCCTACTCGTATGGCTTTTCGGTGTCGCCCCGTTTTAAGTGGTTGCTGGTCTCCACTTTATTATTTACTGTCACTTCGGGTGGTCAGCCCTTTGGCTTTCGCGGACTACTTTCTTTTAAACTTGTTTATCACTAAAAAATATCAACACTTTTTATATGACTAAATTCTATCAAACGAATGCAAAAATTACCCAAAATTGAATCAACCGGAAGATAAAGTATGCAAACAACTACGCCTTTGTCTTCGCAATGCAACTGTAAATGCGACTACATAATATGATTAATAGCAAAAACCCGCTATTGTAAGCTTTCAATCAACAACAAATCTCAGATAAATAAATATCATTTCATAATTAATCAAAATAAAATTAAATATTTTGCACCTATTTTGAGGGTAATTCGTTATTTGATGTGCTATGAGAACATTACTGCTATCGAACTGGCAATGAATTATTAACATGCCATTAACTTTTATAGTGTTTACTGGCTAAAATCACCAACCTATAACCCTGCAGGTTGAATGATTGACTTATGAGCAATTTCTGTCTTTTACTTTTTGCAAGATCAAAAAGTAACAAAAAATCTCG
>JAAXUD010000653.1 GCA_013336205.1 Lentimicrobium sp.
AGTCAGTTGCTCAGCACACCTTTTGCCATGTATGCCAGAGATGTGGAGAATAATAATGATGCCGATGCTGATCCCACCAATGAATTGCAGACCATCAGCCTTAGCGGAACCGTTCTGACATTGTCACATGGCGGAGGCTCGGTTGTACTTCCTTCAAGTGGCGGAGGCGGCGATAACTGGGGCACTCAGGTTGCCATAGCGAACAGTACATTATCCGGTAACGGCACAACAGCTTCTCCTTTAGGAATTGCACAGCAATCGGCAACTTCGGGACAGGTTTTGAAGTGGAACGGAACAACATGGACTCCTGCAAATGACGAGACCGGAGCCTCAGGTGGACCACCTACAGGGCCGGCAGGTGGCGATTTATCAGGAACGTATCCCAACCCGGGTATCGGCGATGGAAAAGTAAGTTCTGCAAAAATTGCAACAGGTGCTGTTACAGAAATAAAGATTGCTGATAATTCAGTTACCTCTGCAAAAATTACAGATGGAACAATCGTTTCAAGCGATCTGTCGAATAACTCAGTATCTGAGGCCAAGATTATAAATGCATCAGTTACAGAATCTAAAATTGCCGAAGGTGCAGTAACCGGCAGTAAGATCGCACAAGCGGGTGCCACAAGCGGTCAGGTGCTGAAATGGTCAGGTTCAACCTGGGCTCCGGCTAATGATGAAACCGGCTCGGGAGGAAGTAATCCAACCGGCCCGGCCGGGGGAGATCTTTCAGGAACATATCCAAACCCGGGCATTGGGGATGGAAAAGTAAGTTCTGCAAAAATTGCAACAGGTGCTGTTACAGAAATAAAGATTGCTGATAATTCAGTTACGTCTTCTAAAATTGCCGATGGCGCTGTGAATACTGCCGAAATAGCCAACAATGCAGTAACCGTGGCAAAACTACCAACCGGTGCTACCGCAACTACTTATTTGCGTGGCGATGGAACCTGGGCTACTCCTTCGGGAGGTACCCCTCCTGCGGGCAACGATGGAAACATACAGTTTAAACAAGGGACTTCCCTTTCGGGTAGCGATAACCTGACCTGGAATAATACAACAAAAGCACTCCAAACTAATGGTACCGGTACCGGTGAAGGTAATGTATTGTTTGTTGGTTCCAATAAATCGACTAATCAAGGCAATCCACCGGCTTCAGGTGCCGGTACACGCATGATGTGGTATCCTGACAAAGGAGCTTTCAGGGCAGGGAATGTTAGCAGCGATGAATGGGATAAGGATAGCATTGGAAGTGGTTCCGTTGCATTTGGTTTTTCTAATTTAGCAAAAGGTTATTGTTCATTTGCAATGGGTTTACAAACGAAAGCTACTGGAGGTCAATCAACTGCATTGGGCAATTCTACAACTGCTTCAGGTAGTTTTTCAACAGCAATGGGATTTAGTTCAACTGCTTCAGGATATTATTCAACAACAATAGGAATGAATAATACAGCTTCAGGAAGTGCATCAATTACAATGGGAGCTAATTTAACTTCACCATCATATTGCGAAACGGTAACAGGGAGCCATAATACGGAATATACCCCGGTTTCTACAAATCAATGGAGTGTGAACGACCGTCTGTTTGTAGTGGGTAATGGAATAGGTCCTGGTAATAAGAGTGATGCATTAATAATTTATAAAAATGGCAATTCGAAATTTTTCGGTAATGTGGAGTCAACCGGCACTCTTTCGGTAAAAAACGGTAAAGGCATCATCCGTTCCATTGATAATATCCAGCGTAAGAATCTCACAACTACAGTAACTGTCAACACCACGATCAATGCAGGATCTACAGCCCAGATCAGTTTCACATTCCCTGAGAATTTTACTGCTGCTCCGGTGGTTTATGTTGGCAATGCAACAGGCGGAGGATTTGCAGAAGTAGTTATGACTGTAGCTGGTGTAACCACAACCGGTGGTAAAATATTTGTCTATAATCCCAAAAGTACATCGCAATCACCCAACTTCACCGTGAATGTAGTTGCTTTAGGACAGGAATAAATTTCTTTCATCTTTTAATGAAACGAATCCATGAAAACAATATTACTTGCCCTGGCTACACTATTTGTGGTGTTTAATTTAAACGCCCAGCTTCCCGGAAACATAAGCTATCAGGCCATTATCCGTGATGTGAACAACACTCTGGTAACCAATCAGAATATTCGCGTAAGACTGAGTATTCTGAATGCTCCAACTTCAACAACGCCTCTGTGGCAGGAAGTGCAGACTCCAAACACCAATGACAACGGGCTCATCAGTCTGCAGTTGGGGCAATTCGTGTCATTTCCGGCCAATCTTTTCCGGGACAACGGTACCCTTTTCCTTAAAACGGAAGTTGATCCGGCCGGAGGTACATCATACTCCATTTCAGGCACCAGTCAGTTGCTCAGCACACCTTTTGCCATGTATGCCAGAGATGTGGAGAATAATAATGATGCCGATGCTGATCCCACCAATGAATTGCAGACCATCAGCCTTAGCGGAACCGTTCTGACATTGTCAAATGGCGGAGGCTCGGTTGTACTTCCTTCAAGTGGCGGAGGCGGCGATAACTGGGG
>JAAXUD010000151.1 GCA_013336205.1 Lentimicrobium sp.
ATTGTCAGGTGGTGAATCTCAACGCATTAACCTGGCAATGTGGAAGAAAGTCTGTTTAATGTAAGGTAACCCAGGCCAACATCGCTGAGGAATTGCAAACGGTTTGTTATCTCCGTTAATAGTCTTTTTGCAATAGCCCTGTCCTGTTCATTTAAAACGAGGTTTTTAAAGAAACCGAGCGAATCACTTACCGGCATCAGCACAACTTCACTTACAGGTATACCACCGACTTTAACAAAATTCGCATCTTTTCTGAGCCTCGTACCTTCGCAATCCGGACAAATAGTTTTACCACGATAGCGCGACAACATTACCCGGTATTGAATTTTGTATGTTTGCTCTTCAACGAATTTAAAAAATGCCTTAAGTCCGCCAAAATATTTGTTACCATCCCAAACCAGCTTGCGCTGCTCATTGGTAAGTTCATACCAGGGTTTATGAACCGGGAATCCGAATTTGTAGGCACTGTTTATCAGTTCATCACGCCATTCACTTAGTTTTTCGCCTTTCCAGCAGGCAATGGCATCTTCGTAGATTGAAAGACTTTTATTGGGAATAACAAGATCTTCATCAATACCGATGATGCTTCCAAAGCCTTCACATGTCTTGCAGGCGCCATAAGGATTATTAAAAGTAAAAAGATTTACGGATGGTTCCTCGAAACTTATACCATCCGCCTCGAAACGGTTTGAAAATGTGTGTCTTTCTTTTGTTGTTTCAGATTCAATTACGCAAATGCATTCCCCATCTCCCTCAAAAAAAGCAGTTTGAACTGAATCGCCCATGCGTGAAAGCAGGTCTTCGTCGAGTTTCCTTATTGCAACACGGTCAATTACAAGATGATATAATGCATTTTCGTCAGTAGGAAGTTTTAATAATTCATCAATGCGCAGCACTTCCCCGTTTTTCATAACCCTGCTAAAACCTTGCTGGATAAGAATAGTTAACTGCGATTGAAGTGAACGGTGATGTTTCAGCAGAAGCTTACACACTATTGTAGCCTTTGTCTCTTCCGGTAATGAGATCAGAAAATCACAGACATCAGTAACAGAGTCGCGCCGCACAAGATTGCCAGACACAGGTGAGTAGGTTTTTCCTATACGGGCATACAATAATTTAACGTATTCGTAAATTTCAGTGGAAGTACCGACAGTTGAACGGGGATTGCGGGTGTTTACCTTTTGCTCAATAGCAATTGCCGGAGATATTCCTTTAATATATTCAACCTCAGGTTTGCTCATCCGCCCTAAAAATTGCCTTGCATAGGCGCTGAGACTTTCTACATAACGACGCTGCCCTTCAGCATAAAGCGTATCAAATGCAAGCGATGATTTGCCGGAACCTGAAAGTCCGGTTATTACAACAAACCGGTTGCGTGGTATGGCAAGCGATATGTTTTTCAGGTTATGAACTTTGGCCCCCTTGATCAGAATAAAATTTTCAGGACCGGAGATTACTTTTGAGTCGATATTCATATTAATAGTTGCAGTTCGGGATGGCAAAATTAATTTTTTTTTGCGGAGCTATTGTTTTTGTGTTACTAATTGATGTATATTTGTTCCCAATGAAGGCTGAAAGCCTTGATTTCTTTAGAAACTGTTCAGAATTTATTGTTCCACCAACGCATAGGAGACACATATCGGATAAATATCTACGCTTTTAATTACTAACAAAAGGAGGCACTATGCATGCCCATGCAGTTAGCGATCAGGAGCTAATCAACAGGTATTTGGCCGGTAACGAAGTCAGCCTAGAACAGTTGATCCATCGCCACAAGAGTAAAGTCTATTCTTACATCCTCATGGTTGTTAAGGATAAGCAACATGCTGATGATATTTTTCAGGATGCTTTTATTAAGGTAATTCATACCCTGAGATCTGGTACTTACAAGGAGGAGGGTAAGTTCATTCAGTGGGTAATGCGTATTTCGCACAACCTGGTGATTGATCATTTCCGGAAATCCCGGAGAATTCCATTTGTGGAGAGTCAGAATGATGAAGTAAGTATTTTTGACAATCTGCGGATCTATGATGAGTCTGCTGAAGATCGCATTATTACTGAACAAATACATCAGGATGTAAGGGCTTTGATTGATTTTCTGCCGCCAGAGCAACGCGAGGTGCTGATAATGCGCCATTATTCAGATATGAGTTTTAAGGAAATCGCTGAACAGACCAATGTTAGTATTAATACAGCACTTGGAAGAATGCGTTATGCCCTTATCAATCTGCGAAAAATGATAGAGCAAAAAGAAATTACACTTTCTGCCTGATAAGTATTTCTGTTTTCATGTTTAAACCGGTCGTCTTTAAAGGTGTCCGGTTTTTTTTTGTGGTTAAATCAAAGTCAAAAAAAATGTAATATTTTTTTTGACTGACATAATAATGAGGTCTGTTTGCCGTTAATCTGGTGTAATCAAATCATATTAAATCAATTTAAGGCCTATGCCAAAAAGCTTTACTCTCAAAGATTTACATCATGTTCCCTTAAAATCAGCACACGGATACAACCTTAGAAGAATCAGGACAAATCCGATGAACGAGTCGCCGGCCGAAGCAACAATCAGGAACATTTTAAATTATTCAAAGGCATTATCTGCCGTGCCCAATAGCCTGACAGGTAATTTCAGTTTAATTTTGCTTAATTAGTTTTGTTTATGTTGGTTAATAAAACTGCTCCACTGGTCATGGGGCAGTTTTTTTTATGGGGTCCGATAAGCTCTCCTCTTGAAAATATCCGGAAAAAGACTTAGTTTTGACTGTAAATTTCTTTTTATGGAAGATATTGTAGCACTCCGGAACCTTGTTCTTGCGCCTTATATTCTCAAGGCTACAGCACTCATTGGTATCAGCAGAAGGGTTGGTGGTAATCAGTTCCGGCATGCCTTCTCAACCCTGGGCATTTTATTTGACTACAAGTATTTTAATGACAGTGTTTTATTGAAGGCATCGTTGATACACGATCTGCTTGAGGACTTACCCAGCACTTTGGTTGATGAGATCAGGCATACTGATTATGAGGGCTTTCAGGTAGTAGATCTGGTTTTAGAAGTTACCAGGCAGGAAGGCGAAACCAAGCCGGACTATCTGCAAAGGATTCTTGATAAAGGATCGCAAAACGCATTAATTCTAAAATGTGCCGACCGGATAAGTAACCTTACCGATTTGCACCGGGATACTGATTCAGATATGAAAATTGCTGACTATCTGGAACAAACCGAAAAATATGTTTTACCTATGGCAATAAAGGTAAATCGTGATATGGTGGTTGAACTTACAGATATGATAAAAAAAAGGCGCGAGATTCTTAACAGAATGAATACTAAACCTTTCGATTGGTAATTTTGTAATTGTTTCTGTTTTTAAACCGTTTTTTAATCTCTGATAATCAACCGGGCAATATTGTCGCGCATTTCATTATAAACCGGACGAAGCGGACTGTCGCCGTCAGTGCCGTAATTAACAATCAGCGCCATTGTGGCCTGATGCGTTGGGAAATAATACAGATCAGCACTGTAGCTGAGGTCGCGGCCACGGTGTCCCCAGGCATAATCTCTTTCAGGATCGCCAATATTAATAAAATCTTTAAAACAGGCAACGCCAAGGTATTTCCCCGACTCAATATCGGGGTGGAATGTCAGCATTTCATCCAGGGACGATTGGTTTAACAATGATTTCTGAATAAACAGGGCGTCAATAAACCTGTACATATCCCAAACCGTTGAATAAACACCTCCATAGCCATTGCCGCTGCCGGTGTTCCATTGAGTGAGATTCTCAAGATTACCGTTGTTGTATAAATCATAATAGCCTTGGGCAATGCCGCTCTCTGGTAACGGATCGTGATAAAAGTAATAAGTATCCTCAAGGTTCAGCAAGTCAATCACCTCATTATGAAGTGTTACACTGTGGGGGCGTCCGGTTGCAGATTCAATTACCATACTGAGAAGCAGGTAGTTGGTGTTGCTATACCCAACAGTATCTGCCGGATTAAAGACAAACATGGATTCCTTGTTGTATACATATTTCAATAGGTCATCGGCAGTCCAGAGCCTGGTTGGATCGTTCAAAACCTGGAGATAGAATCCCTGATCTTCAATTACTTCGTAAATTCCGGTGGTGTGATTCATCAGATTACGAATGGTAAGAGGACTATCGCCGTTGTCTATTTTCTTTAAGTAATCTGATGAAATATATTTATTTACCGGATCATCGAGTGAGAGAACTCCCTTTTCCTGCATTCGCATGACTGCCACCCCCAGCATAAATTTGGTAATACTTGCAATTTTTGAAACGTGGCAAGCCTGCATGGGAATGTTTTCTTTGATATCGGCCATTCCTGAAGAACCTATAAAGAAACCTTGCTCATCTTTAACCAGCAATATTGCTCCAGGAAGGCCTTTACTTACATAATTGTCAAGCAGTGTCTGAAACTCTTCGCTTTTGGGATTTTGCTGATAGGTAGGGTTGTCATCAAACTGACAATCAAGCACAACCGGTCTGTTTATTTCATCATTGCATGACAAAATCATTGTGGAAAGCACAATAATTGTAAGAAGGTATTTTATTCCGGACATTCGAGCCTATCTTGAATTGGTTTATCCTGAAAAGAGACATTTTTAAAAAGCGTAAACTGTAACCCGACAGATAGCAATCCATTGGGTAAAAGTGGTACATAACTTTTTACGAAAGGCATTTGTAAGCGGAAATCATAATTAATGAAAAAACGTCTGATATTATAATGATAACCGGCATCATAACCGATTCCAATTCCTGCTCCGGCTATGAACTGAGGCTTGCCAAAACCCTTTTCTGTTTTCCAACTGCCATCTGTTTGTTTTACAGCGCGCTCAGTTAACAGAAATGCATGCATGTAGCCAGCATGAAGACTGGCTTCGGCGGAGAACTTGCCAAAGTACCTGCGATAACCGGCATGTGAGGTCAGGACTAAGGCATGGTTCACATACTGATGATAAAACCAGCTAAGGCCAACATTCTGAAACCATTTTCCGGTATAAACCCGGTTACCCCCCAAATCATAAGTGTTTATCCGTCTGAAAACCGGGCTTTTTATAGTTTCTCTCCATCCGAATTCATAAGAGAATGCAATGCCCGGATGTATTGGTTGGTTAAATACGGCTATAAGTGAAGCTGGTGGAAGCAGGGTCGCATTGTTGAAAATACTTACTGAAAAAGGTTTGGATTTCCAGGGTTGGGCATTGATAAATACCGGAATTAAAAATATAAATATCAGAAACCGGAATTTCATATACCTGTAAGTGCTTTTTAATTGAATTACTGTTCTTTGTGCTGACTGCTCAGGACATTACAAATATAGTGTCTGATCTGTTGTGATTAACAGAAAACTTAAATAAAACCTTTGATATCAGGAGCCTTTGTAAAAATCTTCAGTGGTATCTTCCTGATTTCTGATTTTGTTGCTGTATTTCATTCTTGCATTTTTCTCCCTTTCAAACATCTTGCTCATATCAGCCTCATTCTTGTGAAATACTATGGAGTTGGTTATTGAAATTGATAAAGCGAATTTTTCCACATCATGATCGGCACCGATATAGGTGAATGTCCAGTTTTGTGCCTTCAATTCTTCTACCATGCTTTTTATAGCCTTTCCCTTAAATTCTTTTGAGCTGTTTTCTTCTCCGTCAGTCAGTATTGTAACCAAAACATTAAAGTTTTTCTCATTCCTGAGTTGTTGGCGCAACTTTCCTAAACTAAACCCCATGGCATCATAAAGCGGGGTAGATGCATCGGGCAGGTAACGGCTTTCATCAATTTCGAAAAGTTTTTCAACCGGCATATTTTCCAACAGATACTTTTGTCCAAGTCCGTTAAACGTAAGCAGGGTTATAATATGTTCCTGTTCAGGATACTGTTTTTCTACACCTTTTATAGTTTGAACTATTTCATTAAAACCTTGTATTATGCTATGCTTGATAGATTGCATAGAACCACTCTCATCAAGGATAATCAGGTTGATAACTTTGTGTTTTTGGTCCATAGTTTGCATTTTTAACAGATTTATAAGTATCTTTAAAGCACAATATAAACAGTAATTATAATTTGTCAAGTATTTTGAAGAATAAATTTTTTGTTTGATAATTCTCAATAATATATGCTGGTGTTAAAAATGGTTAATTTGAACAAATATTGATTATTAATAGCCCCGGTACACGTACATTTGAATGATATTCCAGAAATATGACCAGATTATTATTTGTATTTGTCTCTGTTTGTGCCTTTTCATCTGTCCTGTCCGCTCAGGTATTGAGAGGTATTATTAATGATAGTCAAGGCAATCCGGTTTCATTCGCAACCGTGTTCGTTAAAGAATCTTCGTTCGGCACTTCTGCCAATGAAGAGGGCGTTTTTGAACTCCGGCTTACCGAAGGGACTTATACATTCGTTTTTCAATGTATGGGATATCAGACGATAACAAAAACCTTAAAAGTTCAATCCACAAATGTACCTGTGGTTGTTGTATTGCCGGCTATGGTTTACTCTTTACAGGAGGTAGTTGTTTCTGATGGCGGTGAAGATCCTGCCTACCGGATTATGCGCAGGGTTATCCGCAAAGCTCCGCTTTATGCCGGAATGGTTAAATCATTTAATGCGGATGTGTATATCCGTGGGAGCCTGAATATCAAAAAGATATCTTCAATGGTTAAGTGGATGGCCAGAGATGACCTGAAAGAATCGAATATTAAAGAAGGGGATACCTATATTGAGGAATCTGTAAATGAGATTCAGTTTACCGCCCCTAATCTTACCCGGCAAAAGGTAAAATCAATTCACAGTACTTTCCCTGGTGGCAATG
>JAAXUD010000654.1 GCA_013336205.1 Lentimicrobium sp.
AGCAAATCTGCAGGCCTCAGATCTTGCCAGGGTGAAGGAGGAATTTCTCTCCAATATGAGTCATGAAATCAGAACGCCACTGAATGCGATTATCGGTTTCTCAGATCAGCTGATCAACACACCGCTTAATAAAATACAGATTGAGTATCTGGGTGCTGTAAGACGGTCATCGCGTCATCTGCTCGAAACGGTTAACGATATCCTTGACCTTACACGTTTAGGCGCCGGAAAGCTTGAACTCGAGAAAATCCCTTTCCGCATGCATGAAATCCTTGAAGATGTGATTATCCCGTTCAGGTTATCGGCCTCTGAAAAGGGAATTGAATTTGAGGCAGCCTGCAACATTGGTAAGGATGAGGTACTTGAAGGCGATCCGTTGAGGCTGAAGCAGATTCTTTATAACCTCCTGAGCAATGCCTTGAAGTTTACCGAAAAGGGCGTTGTAAGTATTACCTGCCACCTTGATTTCAGCGAAGGCATCTGCAATGCTGTTATCAGTGTTAAAGACACAGGTATAGGGATTCCGGATGAGAAACTTACCGATATTTTTGAGGATTTCAGGCAGGCAGAGTCATCGCAGGCGCGCCGGTATGGTGGTTCGGGTCTCGGCCTGGCTATAAGCCGCCGGTTGGCGCGCATTCAAAAAGGCGATATTACAGTGAAGAGTACTCCCGGCCAGGGCTCCGAGTTTATCGTCCGCATACCTTACCCTGTTTCAGATAAAGAGCCTGTGCTCAGCGAAAGTATTGTTTTTTCGGGCCATGTAAGTTTTGAAGGACGCCGTTTACTGGTGGTTGATGACGATGTCTTTAACATATTGCTGGCCCGCATTATTGCAGAAAATGCCGGAATCCTGGTTGATGTGGCCTCAAACGGCAGACAGGCAATGGAGATTCTGAACGACAATGTTTATGATGTAATAATGACTGATGTTCAGATGCCGGAAATCAGTGGTATTGAGCTGGTTAAATACATCAGGGCACATGCCAATCCACGCGTTTCACTGGTTCCTGTGATTGCTTTTACGGCTGCAAAAATCTCACGGTATGATCTGGGCTATATGGAAGCCGGTTTCAATGAAGTGCTGCAAAAGCCTTTCCGGGAAAGTGATTTTCTGGCGCGGATAGCAGCCTACCTGGCCAATTCAATTCCGGTACCTGAGCCCGGTGACCCTGATGATGTAATGGCCGGCCGGCTCTACGATCTGCGGCATGCGGAAGCTTTCACTTCCGGTAATTCAGCCCAGTTATCGAGCATTGTCAGGTCATTTATCCATACATCGCAGGCTGCAGTGGAGCAATTGTGGAGTATGTGCGATGTAAATGACTACAGCGGCATTAAACTGCTGGCTCATAAACTGTTGACCAGCTATGGCCATATGGGCGTTTCGCAGGCATTGCCGGTGCTGAATCAGCTCGAAACCCTCAACCCTGAGCATTGCCTTCCGGAAGAAATAAAACTGATGCTGAAAAAAATAAATGCGATCAACAACAGGCTCCATCCCTTGCTCGAAGAGGAACTGTTAAGATTGTCGGGAAGTGTTTCGGAGAAACTGTAATTTCCGGCTGATGGCTGAATCCAAAAAATCAAAGATAACTGCAGGCTTTTACCCCTCGGGTTATTCAGTATTTGATGTGCCTTAGGTATTCAGAATTTAAAATATGCCGCTAACCACAATATTGCAGCCCACAAATCCTGATAATTAAGGTAAAGCACAAACTTCATTCAGGTGCCTTACTATAAAATAAAAGCACTTACGCCCAGGATCAATATAATTAAATGTAATGGAGCAGAAAAATAGAAATCAGAGAATCTGAATTAGCAGGGAATTACCGAAAATCAATAAAATCAAAGATGATCTCAATCATGTATATCGTACAATTTTGCAAACCCATATCTGGCTACAAATTCATCTACTTCCTCATTGAATGACTTCTTATTATGATGCTTTTCCTGATTCTTAATATACTCCCTTACTTTATCAACCAGTGAATCAGAAACAGAAACAGCATAATAATCATTCTGCCATTCAAATTTATGATCACATAATCCGGATTGATTTATCCAATGAGATGACTCGCCCTTAATATGCTGCATAACAAAACTCATTGTCTGATCAGATTTCAAAGAAATAAGACAATGGCAATGATCGGTATATCCATTCACGAAGTCTATATAGATCCCTTTTTTTTCTGCATTTTCCCTAATATGCTGCCAAACAGCTGTTCTTTTAACCGATGTATTAAAATATGGAATCCCTCTTTTTGTTCTCCATACAAAATGAATATATACACTTACAAATGGCATAATATTATTTTTTTAGATATTTTATACAAATATATGAAACACGCTATAAAAATTAGACAATTACAGATAATATTTCACGATTTTTTTGATTGCTAAGTAAAAATGGCATCCCTTTATCAGCCATTTTATCCTGACAACAACTCTTACTATTATTCCTGAATAAAGTGCACTGCTTATCCTGGTTTCATCAAAATCATTAATTCAAAAATCTGCCTGAGAAAAACCTTAAACTCAATTCCTTTTATATTCT
>JAAXUD010000655.1 GCA_013336205.1 Lentimicrobium sp.
GAACGAGTGCGGAGAAAATTTTTAGTGCTTTCATGACTGGTAGTTTTAATAGGTATTTTTAAGTACCACGGGTTTGTGATTGCAGACAATGCAAACAACATACCAAAAATTAATTCTTTTTAAAACAATTATTATAATGCGTGAATTTTTCGGAGAATAAATCTATGTAAATAGTTCATTATGTGATACTTTGAAGGCATGAAAAATAATTTATTCGCTTTTTAACTTATTAATATTTTATGGTGACTTTTTAAAATTATTGTAAAATGAGGTGGAATGTGGGTTTTTCGAGGGCCTTGTAATCATCTATAAACCTTCCAGGTTCTGCGATATCCGGTTTAACTGCGGTGCGAAGGCCAATCAATTGTCCTTCGGTTTAACGACGATGAAAACCTGGAAGGGTATCGTATTCCATTCATTCCGGTTTTGAACGAGGTCAGTTTAGCCCGATGCGGGGGCCATTTAGTCATCTTGAAACCTTCCAGGTTCTGCGATATCCGATTTAGCTGCGGTACGAAGGCCAATCAATTGTCCTTCGGTTTAACGACGATGAAAACCTGGAAGGGTATCGTACTTCATTCATTTCGGTATTATTCGAGGTCGGTTGATCACGAGGAGAGGGCCTTGTAATCATTTTGAAACCTTCCAGGTTCTGCGATATCCGGTTTAGCTGCGGTGCGAAGGCCAATCAATTGTCCTTCGGATAAACAGCGATGATAACCTGGAAGGGTATCGTATTCCATTGCTTCCGGTATTATTCGAGGTTGGTTGATCATGATGTGAGGGCCGTTTGTTCATCTAAAAACCTTCCAGGTTCTGCGATATCCGGTTTAGGTGAGGTGCGAAGGCCAATCAATTGTCCTTCGGTTTAACGACGATGAAAACCTGGAAGGGTATCGTACTTCATTGAAAGACGATGAAAACCTGGAAGGGTATCGTACTTCAAATTAACAATTATGGGAACCAGTCGGCTGGCCGACAGCCTGAATGTCTATTGGGTAATCCAATTCAGCCAATGCTGATCAGGTTAAAAATTGTATATTTGCTTATATGGGGCGGGAGAGAAACAGTGTAACTGAAATACTTCGTCTGATACCAGCAGCCTCTTGTGTGATTCAGAATAAACACAACAGAAATGCTTTTTACCTAAATTATTTGTAACTGACATATTCCATGCAAAAGATAATTATTTACAATACGGAAGATGGCAAAGCCAGTGTAGTGCTTTATGCTGAAGATGGTATGGTTTGGATGAATCAGCAACAACTTGCCGAACTTTTTGACACCTCGAAACAAAATATAGGACAGCATATCGCCAGTATATTGAAAGAGAATGAGTTAGATTCAAATTCAGTTGTAAAGAATTACTTTACAACTGCCGCAGATGGTAAAGCGTATAACGTTACTTTTTATTCTTTGGATATGATTCTGGCCATTGGGTTCAGGGTGCGCAGCAAACGTGGCACACAGTTCAGAATATGGGCAAACCAAAACCTGAAAGAGTTTATGGTCAAGGGGTTTGTGATGGACAGCGAACGTCTGAAAAACCCGGATGGCAGACCCGATTATTTTGATGAGCTACTCGAACGCATCAGGGATATCAGGGCTTCTGAGAAACGCTTTTACCAGAAAGTGCGGGATTTGTTTGCAATCAGCAGCGATTATGATGCAACAGATAAAGCAAGCCAGATGTTTTTTGCCGAAACGCAAAATAAACTATTGTTTGCTGTAACCGGGCAAACCGCTGCAGAAATCATCGTTTCCAGGGCATCCTCCGATAAGGAAAATATGGGACTAACCTCATGGAAAGGAACCATCGTGCGGAAACAGGATATCATCACCGCAAAGAACTATTTAACTGCCGACGAAATTGATACCCTGAACAGGCTTGTTGCAATCTTTCTTGAAACCGCTGAACTTAACGTTAAAGAACGAAAAGATCTGACCGTCGCTTTCTGGAAACAAAACGTGGATAAATTACTTGATTTTCAGAATAAAAGAATTCTTCAGGGGAATGGAACTGTTTCAAATGCTGAGATGGAGACCATTGTAGATACTGTGTATCAGGATTTCAACCAAAAACGAATGCTCTATGATGCCCTGCTTGCCGATCAGCAAGATCTGAAAGAGATAAAAGAGATTGAAAGTCAGCTCAAAAAACGCAAAAAGGATTAGCATATAAGCAAAATAAAAGGAATAGTATTTTTCATTGATACAATCAGCAGGTTTATCTGCCGGGCCTAACAATTATCATAATTAAATTATCGAAAAATGAGGAGGGATGTTTTTAAAACGACCTTGTAAGCATCTTAAAGCTTTCCAGATTTTGCGGTGGTGGGGTTACCTGGGATGCGGCCATGTAATCATCTGGAAACCTTCCAGGTTCTGCGATAGTCGGTTTAGCTGCGGTGCGGAGGCCTGGCTTTTGCCCTCCGGCTTAACGACGATGATAACCTGGAAGGGTATCGTACTTCATTCATTCCGGTTTTGAACGAAGTAGGTTTAATCCAATGTGAGGGCCGTTTAATCATTTTGAAACCTTCCAGGTTCTGC
>JAAXUD010000656.1 GCA_013336205.1 Lentimicrobium sp.
ACACCCTCGCGCACTTCTGGCAAATGTACTTTGGCTTTGAAACTGCCTCAGCAATAGCGGCAAGGTTTTCCTCGATCTCTTTCTTGCCAAGCTGGCAGAGTTTATGGTCTGGTTTCATGGTGGTTTTATTTATGAATACCCAAAGGTCAACAAAAAACAAAGACACCTCAGACATGCCCTTTACTGAAATTGTTTTAGTATAAATTTGGCAGCTAATTTTTATACGTTGTATTACAGTACGGATGTGTCAATTGCCCATTGTCAGCAATACCAATACCACCATCTTCTTTTCTATCTATATGATCGATAGTAATTGACTTCAAATGTATGTATCCATTACAAATTTTGCATCTATTTGCAGACTCAAGAGCCGACTTTAGAAAAACCTCAGACTTAGTATTCTGATTAAATTCTTTAGACTGACTCTGCTCGCCCTTATCTTCAAGATTCAGATATGGAAATTGTTTTTTCAATTCAACACCTATATCAGCTAAATCCGTATTATTTTCAACCATATCAATCATCCGCTCATATACCTCTTTAAGCTGTTTATAACCTTTAAGGCCGCTACCATATTTCACAGTTACTTGATTTGTAAAATACTTATAACGAATTAATACCGACTCAATTTTTTCTCGCATTTCTGTAAATCGATCAAAATATCCTCTCTTATCAAAATCTTTAATTATTTCAATCCAAGCCATAAAAGCTGTTGGCTGATACCGCCCTTTTTCACTATAAAAATATACCGCAGGATGAAGACCTAAAGAAGACGGATGTGTCGTGGTAAAGCGACGTATAACTTTATTAGTGCTTTTTAAAAAACTAATAGTTTCACTCCCATCAAGGTCTTCAGAAATCTCTTTTTCTGAAACATTATTGGATAGTTTTACCAAATCAAATATCAAAGGGAGAGTTCTTGATGAATAACCTTTTCCTGCCAATGGAAGATCCAAAGTTTTTACTGGCATCTTCATCTCAGGTGTAAATAAGTTCTCATTAATTTCTTTAGCCAAACGCTCTACTTGTGCTTGTATCTCAGGCGAAAAACTATCCCAATACTTGTGACCACTACCAGAGCGCAAAATCGCACGCGAAGCCATCGCATATGGCTTCTTTCTTGCCTTTAAAAGGGCAATTTCAGTATCACTAATCGGTGTTGCTTTTTGATTAATAGTAAAAAAAGAAGTCTCTGCTTTCTCTGCACTACCTGTCACCCATTGAAGCTGCAGAGACAAAAATCCCAACTTATTAGCTGATGCGAGAAGCTCAGGTTTCGCCTGTTCTGGGTTTCTAATTGCAGCCATAAAACTTGCATAAGACCCAACCTCTTTATCAACATGGCGTTTGGTTTGCTCTGCCACTCGTTTTTGTTCACTATCAACTTCATGATTAAAAAATGACTGTGAAATAAAACCGTTACCATAATCATCATTTACCCATGCTATAAGTGCACTAAGCCTATGTGCCCCATCAATAACAAAAGTATATTGCCCTGCTTGCCACAGAATAATTGAAGGAATCAAATCACCATCAATAAAGCTTTTTATAAACGAGGCTATTTTACCTTTATCCCAATCAGACGTTTCTCTTTGAAAATCCGGTTTCCTCAAAGAAGAATAAAAAAAACTCTCCCCTTTTACCAATTCACTAACTTTCAATTTATCAGCTAAATTTTGAGCTACTGATCCACCTTCAACAGCAAAATCTTCCCTTTTAATTAAGGCGTCTAAATTTACATTTGACATTTTTCAGTACTCCCCCATTCTTAATTTTTTTATTACAGAAAAGCATCATAAATAATCTTCAAATAGCCCTCTCATCGTTTACCTGCTCGAGGTGGTAATCCATAATCATTTCAACAACGTTCTTCAACTCTATGATAGCCTCTTTTTCAGAGTAGGCGAATGCAAACAGATTTTCATGGCCTTCCACTCTGGCCAGGTAACCATCCCCATCCTTTTCAATTATGATATTGGTTTTCATAACCTCTTTTACCTTCAGTTTTTAACCGTGCCATGCGCCACAAAAAACGCTCCAACTACAGGACTTGAAATAAATAGTAGCGCATAATTCAAAAAGAAACAACAAGCATAGTCGAAATCACAGGCAAGCGGTTCTTTCCCCCATCTCACCACGACAGCTCCGAAGGCGAAATCTTCTTTGCATTCCGGCGATCTTCGACCACTTCGCCGCTTCGCAACGTAATGACGCGGTCAGCCATGCCGGAGATCGAGACGTTGTGCGTGATGACCAGCGTCGTGGTGCCGAGTTCGCGGTTGACTTTTTCAATCACTTCGAGCACAAGCTTGCCCGTGCTGTAGTCGAGCGCGCCGGTCGGTTCGTCGCAAAGCAGCAACTCCGGGCGCTTGGCGACGGCGCGGGCGATGGCGACGCGCTGCTGCTCGCCGCCGGAGAGCTGGGAGGGGAAATGGTTCATCCGGTCGCCAAGACCGACCAGTTCGAGCGCCTCGGCGGGCGACATCGGATTGTCAACCAGCTCCGTGACGAGCTGCACGTTCTCCAGCGCCGAGAGGCTGGAAATAAGAT
>JAAXUD010000657.1 GCA_013336205.1 Lentimicrobium sp.
TGTGAAAGAATACCATGTAGAGCGCCTGATGCGTGAAGCAAAACTCACCCAGATTTACGAAGGCACCTCTGAAATCCAGCAGATTGTGATTTCGAGACAAGTACTCAATGATTTTTAGTGAAGGGACACTTTCAAAATGACAAGGAGACCTGGAGAAAGGGAGAGAAGGAGAGGAGAGTCGCTGATTGTATCAACCTTGCGCTGTTCTTCGTTCCAATCTCAATCAGAATCGGACTTTTACAAAAAAAATTCTGTATCAGACTCGGCTTTGTTCTCCACAATTTACTTTTTACTTTAGACTTTTTACTTTAAACTTTATTAAGAACCCGTCTCCACTTTGATTTCCAGAATTTACATTTTACTTTAGACTTTTTACTTTTTACTTTTACTTTAGACTTAACCCAATGAACTTACTCGTTTGTATCAGCAACGTACCCGACACCACTACCCGCATCAAGTACGCGGCGGGCAACAAAGAGGTGGATTATAGCGGCGTGCAGTGGATAATCAATCCCTGGGATGAACTGGCGCTTACCCGCGCTATCGAGCTGAAAGAAGCCAATCCGGCCCAGGTTCAGAAAATAACCGTAATCACTGTTGGAAAGGCCGATGCTGAGCCAACCCTGCGCAAAGCCCTGGCATGTGGCGCCGATGATGCCATCAGGGTGGATGCCCTTGCCGGAGATGCATATTTTACTGCAACCCAACTGGCCGAAGCCCTAAAAAGTGAAACCTTTGACCTTATCCTTTGCGGGATAGAGTCAAGCGATTACAATGGCGCTGCGGTGGGCGGTATGTTGGCCGAACTGCTCGACCGGCCTTCGGTTTCAGCCGTCAGCTCACTAAATCTTGACAACGGAACAGTTAAAATAACCCGTGAAATTGATGGTGGCAAGCAACTAATGGAAACGGAAACGCCCGCGGTCCTAATCGTTCAGAAAGGAATTGCCATCGACCCACGCATTCCATCGATGCGCGGAATTATGACAGCCCGCACCAAACAATTAAAAGTTGTTCCGGCGGTTAATGCCTCAACACTTTCCCGGATAAATGTCTATGAAGCACCAGTTCAGAAAGGCAAATGTCGGATGATAGATCCGGAAAACCTTGACGAACTCGCTAACCTTCTGCATACAGAAGCCAGGGTTATTTAACATCATCAAAAACAGAAAACATGTCAGTATTAGTCTATATAGAAAACTGGAACGGTAAATTCAAGAAAAGTTCCTTTGAGCTGGTTTCTTATGGGAGCCGGATTTCAGAAGCCATGGGAACCGGATTCAGTGTTCTCTCAATCGGCGATGTTGCAGATGAAGAACTGAGGGCGCTTGGAAAATATGGCGCTTCAGCCATTTTACGCGTTACCGGGAATACGGTGCTGGATGATAAAAATTATGCCGGCATCATTGCGAAGGCGGCCCTTAAAATCGGGGCTTCAGTAGTGGTGATGGCCAATAGCTTTACAGGCAAAGCCATAGCACCACGGGTGGCTGTGAAATTAAAAGCAGGCATGGTCGCTGCAGCAAACGGGCTGCCGGTTTCCTACCAGCCTTTTGTTTTGGGGAAAAAAGCTTTTTCGGGAAAATCAGTTGTTCAGGTTGAAATAACCGCTGAAGTAAAGATCATTACACTTTCGCAGAATACTGCGGGAATTGTCGAAAAGCCCACCGAAGTTTCGATTGAGAATTTTGCACCTGAAACCGGGACTCCGGCCACTCGTGTTCTTTCCGCAGAAGTACAGAGTGGGAAAATCCTGTTGAATGAAGCCGAAATTGTTGTTTCAGGGGGCCGCGGTATGCGCAGTGCCGATAACTGGAAACCGCTGGAAGAACTGGCTGAATTGCTGGGCGCGGCAACCGCTTGTTCACGACCGGTTTCAGACGAAGGCTGGCGGCCTCACCACGAGCATGTCGGGCAAACCGGTAAGGTAGTGGCACCAAACCTTTACTTTGCCTTAGGTATTTCAGGCGCAATTCAACACCTGGCCGGCATCAGTTCATCCAAAATCATAGTAGCGGTAAACAAAGATCCGGAAGCACCCATCTTTACCGCGGCAGATTATGGGGTGATCGGTGATTTGCAAACCATTCTGCCAAAAATGACTGACGCATTCAGGAAACTGAAGGCGGGAGGATAAATCCTATTTATCAAGGGGCTGCAGAAAAAGAGCGATATACCTTAAAGCAAAATGCTACAAGGTAAAAAGGCGATTAAGGTGCGTAATATTATGGCAGTAACTGCAATAACTTTTGCATTTATGTTTTGAATTACTCTCGTATAGAGCAGGTAAAGTCACAGATTGGCATCCCCGCAGTGTCCGGCAAAGTCAAACCTTGATATTATATAGTAGAAAACGAGAATTTCAAGGTACAACCTGTCTGATTGCCCAGGCAGACATGAGTTCCTTAACATAAAAAGGGCGCCGTTTATTTTGAGTTTTCAACAAACTAAAAATATACAAACAGACATGGTTGTTCTACCAGTATTTCTTCATTGAGCTATAGGGATAATTATTCGGGCCTGAATAATCCTGTCCCACAATCTTTT